>DASUEL010000689.1:0-2763 GCA_036275095.1 Bdellovibrionales bacterium | reverse complement strand
GCCGCGATGGGCGAGCATTCGGCGCAATTTCGCGAGGGCATCGAAGCCGCTCAGAAAATTTTGCGAAGCCCCTTCGTGCCGAATCGCGTGGCGGATGGGCGCAAAGAGCTCATGAGCTTCGGTGGCGGGCTGAAAGGTCTGCCCGACTCCGCCCGCAACCTCTCGCTCTACAAAGACTCGAAAGGCGTCTTGCTTCTGGCCGACGCTGAACGCGGCAATCACATGGGCACGGCGATCGCCCGTGAGCATCCGACCGTTCCGGTCGTGAGCACCGATCTCAACTACGCCGGCCGTCGGGTCGAGGGAAACCTGACGACCATGCGCCTCGACAACAGCGGCAAGTTTCCGTTTCCCGACAACAGCTTCACGCACGTGGTTTTGCAGAAAGGTATGTGCGGCTGCACGGGCACCCATCGCTCCTGCGGCGGCATCGCATACACGCCGGAGTGCCTCACGAACTTTTTCTCCGAAGTCACGCGCGTGCTCGATAAGAACAACCCGAAATCCGTGGCCATTCTCAACGGCTGGATTCCAGACGCCGGAGATTTCGAAACCTTCCGCCTCACGCTCATGCGGCATCTCTCGCGCGTGGGCCTTCGCGCCGAGCTCGTCGAAGACGCCAGCGGCGCCGTCCACACGGTGCGGATTTTTCCTTAAAGCGCGAGCTGGGGTTCGGATAACGTGAGCGGTTCACGCACAGGCGCCGCCATTTCGCCGTATGACATTCGCCATAGCCGGGCGCAGGGGCGCGATATATTGGATCATAAGACATTTGACGTATAGACGCTGTCCGTCCCGCATTGCTCAGCTTTTATGAAGGAAGGGATGCCTATGCGAACAACGTCTTTATTGATTGTGATTTTGCTTCTTTCGGCCTGCAACTCACCTGGCGGCCTGAATTATTCCGAACCGCGCCAGCCGAGCACCGTGACCGATCAACCCGCCGGCGATCCGGCATTCGAGCGCCTGAGCGCCGAGATTTTCAAGCCCAAATGCTTGAGCTGCCACGGCTCGACGGCACCCGAAGCGGATGTCGACTTAAGCTCGTACGCCGCCATCATGAAACACGAAGGCTTGGTCGTGCCGTACGCACCCAACGACAGCCTGCTCTATCACGAAGTGGCGCTCGACAGCATGCCGCCGTTTCCGAAACAGCCGCTCACCAAAAACGAAAAGCAAGCCATCTACGATTGGATCTTGGCCGGAGCCGGCCACGCAGCGCCGACACCGACACCGCAACCGACGGCAAGCCCCGCACCCACGCCGCAGCCGTCTGCAACACCGTCGCCCAAACCGACCCCACAGCCGTCTCCGACACCCACGCCCAAACCGGCGCCGACGCCCGCACCGACACCTGTGCCGACGCCGGCTCCCGTGGTGCGCTTCTCACAAGTTTCGGCGCAGGTCTTTCAACCCAAGTGCATCGAGTGCCACAAACCCGGTAACGCGAAAAAAGGAATCGACCTGACGACGTTCAAGTCGACGATGAGCAAAGCCGGCGTCGTCACGCCTGCAAATCTCGCGAAGAGCAAACTCTGGTCGGAAGTGAGCCGCAACAAAATGCCGCCGAGCAAGCCGCTGACGGCCGCGGAGAAACAACTCGTCTCGGACTGGATTACAGGCGGCGCGCTGGAGTGAGTGTAGTTACGTATTCTGATAGCGGTCGGATATACACAAAAATGAGCGAACGAAAGTGAGCGCGGGGCCCCAACGCTCAAGCGTTGGGGTTCAACAACCAACGAGAATTTGGGGAGAGCTCTATCGACCACACTTCGGCGATCGAAGTGGAGGTGACGACCAGAGTTGAACTGGTGTAAACGGTTTTGCAGACCGGTGCCTAACCCCTCGGCCACGTCACCCTTGAGGATTGATGCCTTAATTTCTCGCAGGCGGGCTGATTCTGTCAACGTTACGGCTGTCTAACGCTGTTCGTTACAACTATCAAAAGGCCATAGCGTCAGATCGCAAAGCTTTCACGGAGGCCCAGCAGAGCGCCATGGCTTCATCGAGGTGGTGAGGTCTAAGCGATTCCGACTGATCGAGGTCCGCGCAGGTGCGTGCCACGCGCAAAACGGCCAGAGTCCGTCGCATCGATTCGGCCTGGAGCGGGCCCAGAAGGCGCCGCTGAAAGTCGCTCACTTCGCGGTGGAGCTCATCCCAGCCTAAGTCCCGGTTTCGCGCGCTCGAGCGCCCTCGCGCGGATGCAAATCGTTGAGCGGCGCGGACGCGTTCACGCACGCCCTCGAGGCTCGTGTCCTTTTCATCAGCTAGCCAGCCGTTCGTGTACACGAACAGATCGAAGCGATCGAGCGTTGGCCCGGAGAGGCGCTCCAAATATTGGCGCCTTCGTTTCTCGCTGCACGTGCAACCGTTCTCCCCCGTGGGCGCATACTGCCCGCACCGGCAAAGATTGGCGGTCGCGAGGAGCAGAAACCGGGCCGGCAGCTCGACAGCCTCCCCGGCTCGGGCAACCGCAATCACTCCTCGCTCGACCGGCTCTCGTAACGCCTCTTGCGTGGTCACGTCGAACTCGAGGAGCTCATCGAGCAGGAGAATGCCCCCATGGGCGCGGGTGATCTCCCCGGCCCGAACGGGCCGGCAGCCGCCGATCATCGAGAGCGCCGGAATCGTATGATGCGGCTGCACGAGTGGGCGCCAGCGCGCGGGTTCTCCGAATTGCCGAGCGATCCGCGTCAGCAGAGGCCATTCGGCATCCGCGGGTGGGGCCAGTAGCCCATGCACCAAGCGCGCGGCGGTCGATTT
>DASUEL010000688.1:0-15717 GCA_036275095.1 Bdellovibrionales bacterium | reverse complement strand
ATCCCGGAGAATCGGGGGAACTGTCGACCGTCGAGAGGTTTGTAGTCCATGGCTCAAAAGTACCACCGTGCTTACGCCAAAGCTATCTCTCAACTCGACCCTGCGGGGTTTTTGGGTTAACAATAGGGCCTCATGTCGAATGACGCCAATGACCAAATCCTCTTGCTGGATTGGTACCGACATAACAAACGCGATTTACCATGGCGCCACAGTCCCGAGGCTTACGGTGTGTGGATCTCCGAAGTCATGTTGCAGCAGACGACCGTACAGGCGGTCATACCGTATTACGAGCGTTTCATGGCGCGCTTTCCGACGCTGGAGAGTTTGGCCAAGAGCCCGGTCGAAAGCGTGCTCGAGCATTGGGCCGGGCTCGGCTATTACAGCCGCGCGCGCAACTTACACAAGGCCGCGCGGGAGCTCGCGCGTGACGGCGGCTTCCCGAAAACGCACCTCGAGCTTTCGAAGTATCCCGGGTTCGGCCCCTACACGGCGCGCGCCGTGAGCAGTATCGCGTTCGGCGAACACGCGGGCATCGTCGACGGCAACGTCGTGCGTGTTCTGTCGCGGCGGCATGGGCTGAAACTGGAGTGGTGGACACCCAAAGGCCGAGCGGTCCTGCAGGAGCACGCCGATCGTCTCGTCGCCCGCGGCGACAGCTCGTCCACCAATCAAGCTCTCATGGATCTCGGCGCGACCGTTTGTGTCCCGCGCGCTCCGCGCTGTCTGCTCTGCCCGTGGGCTTCGGTCTGTGCCGCCCGCAAGCTGGGCCGGCAAGAAGAGTTCCCGCTCGCGCGGCCCCGCAAGGAGCGGGAGATTTGGATCTGGCGCCCGCGTGTTTTGTTGAGCCGCGGCCGCGTCGGCCTCGTCGCAAACGAGTACGCGCCGTTTTTGAAAGGGCACTTGATTTGCCCGGGGCGAGCGGAGCGCAAAAATAAAGCGCCGAAAAAATTCGATTTCCGGCATTCGGTGACCTGTCATGACATCTTCGTGATTCTCGAGCGCGAGAATAAAAAAATTCCGGAGAAATCCATAACGTGGGTCCCGCTTCAAAAACTCAAGCAGGCCGCGCCGTCTTCGCTGCTTCAAAAAGCATTGAAGCGCGTAAAGGAGCTTCAATGAGAAATCATCTGTGCAAACCCTTCGCTTCAATCACCAGCTTGACCGTCGGCGCGCTGGCCGCGGCCGGCGTGTGCGCCGCCGGATGCTCCTCGGCGCCGAAGGTGACAGAGGCTCCGGTCGTGCTCACGCCGGTGACGACGGCGGTACCGGCCGGCTTCGAGCCTGCCGTGCCACGGCAGCTCACGAGCGAAGGCGAAAGCGTCGAGGCGTATGCCTCGCCCGACGGCACCCGCATTTTGTATCGGAGCGAAAAACGCCCGCTTCATGCGCACCCGCAAATTTACGAAATGGAGCTCGCCACTTTGAAAGAGCGCCGGGTCGCGTTTCATGACGGTGAAGATACGTGCCCGTTCTACAACCCGAGGAACAACAAGTTCTATTATTCGAGCACGACCGATGAGATCAAAGAAGACAAAGCGCTCGACAAAAAGACCTCGCAGATTTCGGCTCTCGTTTCGACCGCGGTCGAGGACCTCGGGGCCGAGCTTCCGCCATTCGAGATCTACGAGAGCGGGCTCGACGGCACCGACATCGAGCGCCTTACGGTCTCCGAGGGCTACGACTCGGAAGTCGCGGTACATCCGAATGGGCAGACCATCATTTTCAGCTCGAGCCGCACGGGCGATTTGGAGCTGCACACGATGGATCTGAAAACCAAAGGCGTTCGGCGCATCACCACCGAGCCCGGCGCCGACGGGGGCGCGTTTTTCTCGCCGAAGGGCCGCCAGATCGTTTGGCGTCACTTCGCTCCTGATTTGAAGGAGTCGCATGTCATGGTCGCCAATCATCTTGGGGGCGATCGGCGGCAACTCACGACGAAAAAGGCGATCCATTGGGCCCCGTTTTGGCATCCGTCGGGCGAGGTCATCGTATTCAGCTCGAATCGCGATGAATCGCAGAACTTCGAGCTCTACACGGTCGACTTGCGCGGTCTTTGCTTGAAGCGGCTGACCTATTCGACGGGAACCGACACCAACCCAAGCTTCACGCCCGATGGCTCAAAGATCATTTTCACGAGCAACCGCACGGGCAAAAACCAGATTTACATCATGGATTATAAAGCGCCGGCCGCCTGCGCGGATGAGCTCCCTTAAGACTCGATCCCCTGACCTGAGCTGGTACGACTGCACGGGCCGCTGCCCGCCAGACTGAACTTTCGGCCCAAAGTTCGCGCCGCCGTAACGTCGGGTTTCCTCTTGAACTTCACCGTGCGCGCGGACCCGGATTAATTGACTTGCGAGAGAGCTCACAAGTCATTCGGTTCGAACGTGATCGTCAGCGCGCCCGGCTTGCCTGCGCAGCCGGGGTAATTCGCGTACGGGAAGCCGCGGCCACCACAGCCGCCACCGCCGCCGGTGACTCCGCTTTGCAGCGTAACGCTTCCGCCGGAGCCGCCGTATCCACCCGAGGCGTGCTCAGAGCCGTCGTTGGCGCCGCTTTGCCCTCCGGACCAGCCGACCCCCGACGAATAACCTCCGGCCGCGCCCGAACAGCCGTTGCTCGTCGTAGGCTGCGTGCCGCCGCCGCCTCCGCCGCCGCCGCCCGCCGGACCCGTGCCGCCCGCGCCCGCAGGGATGTGACACTCAAAACCGATGTTCACGTTTTCGTTCATGCGCGCGTGCCCACCGCGTCCACCCGCGCCGCCGTTCACGCCGCCGCTTCCCACGAGCAGAACTCCGCCCGCGCCGCCGCTTCCGCCGTTCGTGATGCCACCGCCGCCGCCGGAGAGCGAAAGATAGGTTGACGTTCCGGCCACGAATTTGGTCTCGCCACCCGATGAGCCGGCGCTCTGATTGCCGCCCGCGCCGCCGGCGCCGACGACCGCTTGATACGTCACGCCCGGTGAGAGCGTGACGACGACACCCGTCGTGTGAGAGGCGCCGCCGCCGCCGCCGCCGCCGCCGCCGAAATCACCCGCCCAGCTGCCCGCGCCGCCGCCGCCACCGCTTACGCCGCGAACCCGCACTTTCGCGGTCGCATTGACGCTCAGGTTGTAAGTTCCCGGGACGGTGAAAGGCAAATTAGCGCCCGATTTGAGGGCGAGTGTGCCGCTACCTGACGGGCCACTCCAGCTCATCGTTGCCGCGATCGGAGTCGGCGATGGCGTCGGGGCCGTGTTTGTGACGGTGAAGTTCAATGTTCGCGTCGGTCCCGCGGTGCCCGCGAGATCGGCCAGCGTGTACGGAGTCATCGAGAGCTTGTGCGTGCCGACCGCCAGTGTGCAGGGTGTGTAGTCGCCCGCGGTGTCGCCGCACAAACCGTAAGGGGCCGCGTTCTCGGTTCGTGCGACGCCGTCGTAGACGACCTTCACCGAGCCTGTGGCCGGAATGTTCGCCCGAATAGAAAGCTGTGAGGGGAGCGTCGCGAGGTTGAGCGTCGCGCCCTCGAGAATCGGGTCATAGCCCGCGACCGGCGCATCGGTGACGGCGTTCATCAACGTGAAGCTCGACGCCACGGTCGTGACTTGAAGCGCGAGCACGCCCGCGCGCCCCGTGCCGCCGTTCGCGCCGCCAGCACCCGCGCCGCCGCCACCGCCGCCGCCGTAGGGACCGCCCGAAATTCCGCCGAAAATCCAGCCGCCGCCGCCGCCGCCGCCGGTTGAGTTGGGCATTGGTCCGTTGCCGCCGTTTGAGCCGCTGGTCTGCGCCGACGTGACGCCGACGCCGCCCGCGCCGCCGAGCCCGCCTGACGTCGAAATCGAGTAGTCGCCCGAGCCGCCTCCGGAGCCGCCACCGCCCGTGCAGCCGGGGCTGTTGCCGCCAGGCAGGCCAGCCGCGTACGGATCGCCGACGCCGCCCGAGGCTGCGCCGTAACCGCCGCTCACGCCCGTGCCCGTTAGCACTTCGCCTCCGCGGGCTTGCACGCCCGAGCCGCGCAGCCCGCCTTCAAGCTCGACGATCGTGACGTTGTCGGTGACGTTTTTCAAAATCGTTTTTCCGGCGTCGACCGTCGCGGTTCCGCCCCCGCCGACGGTGGCGCTATACGTTTTGCCCGGCAAAAGCCAAACTCGCGTGTCCGTCGAGCACGCGCCGCCGCTTCCGCCGCCGCCGCCACCCATGGGGTCGCCTTGGGCGCCGGCGCCGCCGCCGGCCGCGCCCAGCACTTTGACTTCGGTGCGCGCGTTGACCGTGAAGGTGTACGATTGCGCGCTCGTGAACGCCGCGATTTTTCCGACATTCGAGATGTCGAAGCTGCCGGAGCCCGTTGCGGACGAGTACGTGACTTTGTACGTGTTCACCGCGTTCACCGGCGGTGGCGTCGGCATAGGCGTCGGCGACGGCGCGGTCACGGTGAGCTGACTCGAGGCCTTGCCGAGCGGAACATAATAGTTCTTCCAAAACATTCGTACTTCGTAGATGCCCGTCGGAAGATTCGAGAAGGTGCAGCGTCCCGACGCTCGCGCGGTGCTTGAGGCCGTTTTCGTGCAACTGCTCGTGTAGAGATAGTCGACCATGGTTGCGGGGCCGGGAACTCCGGATTTCATGATCGCGACGAAGTCGGTCGGCTGGGCCGCGTTCGTGTTCGAGAACGTCACGTTCACGTTTTGCAGGGATGTGATTTTCGTAGCACTTAGCGAGAGTGTGGCGGCGTTGGATGCGATCGGCGTGCCTCTGCAGTAGTTCGTATACTCCATGCAGCCCCAGATGCGATCGTACGGATCAAACGGCTTCCAGTCGCAGCAGCTGTCACAGTTGTACGCGACCGCGGCTCCGTGGCAGGCGGTATCGGCGTTGAAGCACACGCTTCCGGGCGCCTGACACGTGCTGGGCGGCGCCGTGCCGACCGCGAAGGTGGCCGTGCAATTGAGACTTCTCGTGAGCGTTTGCAATGTGTTTCCGAAGGCCGCGCATTCGGCGTCTCCGCTCCAGCCCAAGAACTTGTAGCCCGGGTCGGGAACGACCGAGAACGAAATGTTTCTTCCGGCGTAGTCCGAGTACGTGCACTTGCCGTAGGCGTCGCAGATCGGGTTTCCGTAGCCGCCGAATATGGTGCCTTTTCCCCCCGTTTTGGTCATGTGGACGGTGAAGATACCCGGTGTTGGCGTGGCAGGCGGCGACGCCGAGGCCTTGACGGCCGGGTTCGGGTTCAAACGAACGGTCACGGACTGCGCGCTCTGATGAACGAGGTGGCCGAAGAACGTGTCGAAGCCGCTGGCGGTGACCGAGCCCGTGTAGGTTCCGTGATAAAGGGGGCCCTGCGCCTTGCCCATGACGTTGGTGTGCGCGTAGTTGTGCCCGACGTTCACAAGCGCGCCTTGAATCGGCGCGCCCGTGACGTTGTTGAGCACGAGAACTTCGAGCTGGCTAGCCACAAACGTGGGAGGCGGCGGTGTCGCGCCCGCGGCCGGTGTCGGGAGTGGCACTGCGTAGGTCGCGGCGGGTTTCAAGCGAACGACGACCGAGTTCTCGATGTTGTGCCCGTAGTTGACGAAATAAATCAGATAGCCCGGAGCGGTGACTTTGGAGGCATAGGTGCCGTGGGGGAGAAGTCCCGAGGCAAATCCTCGCGAGTCCGTGCGGCCCACGTACTCGAGGCCCAGCTTGATGTAGGCGTTCGGCACCGGGTTTCCGGACTCGTCATCGACGACCGTGACACTCAGTTTGCTCGCGCTGAGGTCTTGCGCATGGGCTTCGGGGAACAGGAAGCTCGTCGCGTATTTTCTTTCGGAGCCTGAGAGGCTGTGATTGAACCCAAAGTAACCCGACCTGAAAAATCGCGCGTCCTCGCACTCGGTTTTGCAGGCCTCATTGATGAGCTCGTTGTAGTAAGCCGAACTGAAGTCGTCGTAGTGGCGGCCGTAACGGGTCAAATGGCCGATCTCGTGAATGATGTGCATCGATTGGCACTGAGGCGAGTCCGAGAAGAACGCGGGATAGGCGCGCACGATTCCCTTCGTATTGAATACGAGCTCCGTCGCCTCAGCATGGCGTGGATTCACCTCGGAGTCAGGCTTGCTGCAATCGTGCACAACGTCGCCTTTCGAATCGTAAATAGGTGGGTGCTCGGGCCAGATGATTTCGAACTGGGCGTTGTCGATGTAAGGCAGCGGGTCGGACTCGGCTTTGAGTAGATCCGGATTGTTCAAAAGAAACGCGGTCGCATCGCCGGGACTCGAGAACGCGCTGGGAAATTCGATTTCGTACTTCGTTATGACATTCTCGAGATCGCTGCCGATGAGCTCCCGGCACTCTTTATTCATTCCGATCAGCAGGCGCGCGGTGTCGCGGGCGTCTTGCAAGCGTTGTTTGGGAATATCGCGCGACGTGAATTGCGTCACGCGCTTGCAGACGTTTGAAACATAAGGCGCCGGGCTCGGAGAAGGCGCGGGCGAACATCTGACGATGGTACCCGTGGCCGGGTCGACGCATTGGTCGCCGCCATTGCCGCCACCGCCGCCACCACCACCACCGCCGCCGCCGCCGCCGCCCCCGCCGCCGGTGTTGCCGCCGGGCGTGGTACCGCCGCCAGCGGCGAACATATCGGGCGCCTTGCCGACGACGCAGGTACTGGTGTTTGTCACTTCGCAATTAGTTTCAAACCTGATGCCACTTCGGTCGGTCGAAGCCGGGCTACGAAGCGACTCAAAGCCGTTGGAGCAATTCTGAAACGAGAAGACGAGACCAACCATGAAACTCAGAACACCCGTCATGAGGACTGTGCGCTTCGACATGCATTGCTCCCGCGACTGAATTGGTCCAAAGTACCTATCGGGTCGGGACTCGCAATTATGGAGTGCTTCACGGCGGGAGCCTCCGGAATTTCAAAATAAGACGCCTTGAGCGGCAATAGTTACGAGGTTGCGTCACGATCGCGAGGGCCGACCCTTTCGCCAAGGGCGATAGGGCCTTCTGATCGTTCCTATGTGACCACTGTTGAGTGGGTTGGCGTCTTCAAATGAGAACAGGCGGGCGATTCGCGAATAGTCGAGTCGCGGACAGGTGTGGAGTTTGCAAAACTCTACTTTAGGTGGGCGAGTCCGAACTTCTTCGGCGCGTCTCGTTCTGGGATACTAAAGGCACTCTGGGGGATCCACATGAAAACACGCCGCGTACTTGCATCGTTGTTCGTTGTGGTTTTCGCGTCCTTCGGCTGCACGGATTCGTACAACGACAATGAGGGCGGGCCGCCGCCGGTCGACAATCCGAATAATACGCCGCAAGTCGAAAAGACGTATCTCGGGTTCACGCCGCTACCGCCGAGCGTGAACCCCGCCGATCAAGATCTGATTTATTCGCGCATGGCCACGAACTCGAACATCGTGGCCCACCATTTTGATAACGGCATTCCGTGGAACGAGGCGCTGGCGAACACGTACCCTTATCACTCGAACATCATGAACGATTGGAGCGCTCGCAAGACTAAGACTCCCGCGGGCCACAAGGTCTACGTCGCGGTCACGCCGATCGACGGACCGCGCTCGGGTCTGGCTCTTTACCGGAAAGAATCCGACAATATGACTTTGACGGCGCCGTTCGACACGCATGCCGCGTACTTCGACTTCAACCATGCCGATGTCAGAGCCGCATATCTCAACTACTGCCGGCGTGTGATCCAATATTTCAATCCCGATTACTTCGCGATCGGAATCGAGGTGAATCTCCTGCGCAAAAACACGCCGGGCGCATGGGCGAGCTACCTGGCGCTGCAGCAGTACATCTATCAGCAGCTGAAATCGGAGTTCCCGGAGCTGCCGATCTTCGCGAGCGTCGTCGGCGCGATCCTTTTGCACGGGTATGAAGACTATACGGCCGAGTTCGCGGGCCAAGCCGATCCCGCGACGGCGTACATGAACGCGATGCGCGCGGCACTCGATCAAGTGCTTCAGAGCAGCGACTACTACGCGCTCTCTTTTTACCCCTACGCTACGATCTACTACAATCAACCGTTTCCGTCCGACATGATCCCGACGCTCTTCAGCTTGAGCAACAAACCGCTCGTGATCGCGGAGACAGGAATACTCGCCAAAGACTTGAACCTGCTCGGCCTGACGTTCATTGGAACCGAAGCTCGCCAGCGTGGCTATTTTGAGACGCTGATTCAGGCGGTGAAGGCGCGGAAGGGCCGCTTCATCATCAACTTCGTCATGCAAGACTACGATCAGCTTTGCGTCGATATTTCATGTCCAGACATCTACAAGGTTTGGATCCACACCGGCTTCTACTCGGCAACGGGTGCCGAGCGCAGCGTGCTTCAGTATTGGAAGCAGAACCTCTGAGCCTCGACGTTGGTCGGGGTTTTGACACCTCGTGGAAGCTCCGCTAGCCTGAAAGTATCGTGAATATTCGCTTTCAGGCCGTATTGCTATCGGCGCTCATTTCGGCTTGCGTGGCGCGTGCCGCGCCCGTTCCGCTGACGTCTTCGTCGGCGGCGGTGGCGCCGTTTTGGGGGCTCTTGCAGTCGCCCGAGGGCTATACGATCGACACGCGAAAAACGCGCTGGCAGGTATCGGAGGTTCCCGAAGGCGCCGAGCGAGCTGACGCCGCCTTTCGCATCGAAAAGTCCGACGGGCTTTTAACCGTTCGGCTCGACGATATGAAAAAAGCCCGAACACCGAAGAGCTACATGGACAGCTGGATGGCGCTTTATCTGAGACTCGGATTCGAGATTCTCGGAACGCGTCCGTTCGAGCACAACGGCGACACGGCATACGTGGTCGACTTGCTTCAAAAAGACCGCAGCCGCCAGGCTCGCCAGGCGATTTTCTTCAGGAACAATCAAGCCGTCATCATCAGCTGCAACGACGTCAAAGAGACCTTCTCGGCGTCCCTCGCCGAGTGCAACAAAGTCATTCAGTCTTTCCGTTGGACGAAGCCCAACATCCAAGCCCCCCGATTCTAGCAGGACCTTGGTCCAAATTTGACCGCGCCCCCTGGGCCGCGCTTTTGAGGCGGCGGGCGCTCTCGTAAGATTTTTTCAACCGGAGGATCGATGGTGTGGCTCGCGCGGCTCGGTGCCGCCTGCGCCGTGGCCCTGCCACTTGCGGGGGCGGCTCACGAGGACTTGGGCGCGCGCGGCCGAATCGTATGGCTCACGTACGGTAGCGCCGGCGCATCTCTCTCGCGTGACGTAGTCGCGGCGATGGGCACGGCCTGCGAGGCGCGTGGTGGCTGCGATTTCGAGCTCGACACCGACAAAAAACGAAACTGGATTCCGCGGCTGCCGGAGTGGATTCAGATCTTCGATACTTCCGCCTCCACCGGCATTCGAAAACCCGCGGGGCTCGAGGCCCTGGGTCCGTCTTTCTGCCGCAGGCCCGGCTGGAAAATCGTGCTCGGGCATCGGCCTGTTTATTCGAGCGGCTTCAGCGGCGCGAGCCTCGCGCTGGCCGCGCGCGACGACGGCCGGCTGCAGGAGTGCGGCGTGCACGTTTACGTTTCGGGCGGCGATCGTCATCAGGAGCATTTGACCGCCGGAACGTTCGAAGCCGTCGTTCAGGGCGCCGCCTCGGGTTACCGCGGTGTCGATCAGATTCAGTTCAAGCCGGGCGATCCGGTCAAACAGAGATTCGCCCGCTCCCAACGCGGGTTTTCGATATTCGAATCGACGCGCGAAAAAATCGAGCTGCGCTTTTACAACGAAAACGCCACCGAAATCTACAAGTGGTCGGCGGCACCGGACCAAATTGGTTTACCAAAGTTTGTGCCAACTGGACCTTGAACTGAAGGTCGCACGACGCTCTTAGAAACCGTTGATTTTCGCGTGAACGCATTCGACGATTGAAGTTCGCGATCAAGGATGAATGCGGTTCAGTACCGAAAGAGGGGGAGAGGATTTCCCCCTTTTTCATTTTTGGCGCAGGCGTTCGGTGAGTGCTTGCAGATTGGGCGCGGAGACGTCTTTCGGAAGGCCGAGCCGCTGTGCCTCTTCACACTGGGAAAAATCGAGCCGAACCGCGCGCAGCGCGAGCGTTGACGGAAAAAACTCGCGGGTCGAGCCGTAGAGCTTGTCGCCCAAAATCGGAAATCCGTTTTTCGACAAATGCACGCGCAGCTGATGCGGCCGGCCCGTGATCGGATCGAGCGCCCACTGCTGAATCGGGAGCCCGTTGAACTCCGACGTCTTTCGCCAGTACGCGCGCGTGACCGCGAGCTTGCCTTTAGGACTCTCGAAGCTGCGCTTCTTTCCGCGCTGGAGCATGGAGCTCCACTCGAACGAGCGCTCGGCGGGCGCTTCGCCCTCGGTCCACGCCTCGTAAGTTTTGTCTATGGAGCGATTCTCGAACCAGGTGTTCGCGAGCTGATGCGCGCGCGCGTTTTTCGCGAGCAGCACCACGCCCGTGACGTCGAGGTCAAGACGGTGCACGGGCCAGATCTGCTGACCGAGTTTTTTCGAAACCTCGAGGCTCAGCACCGGGCGCGGGTCTTCTTCGCCGAAATTAGACGGCACGCTCAGCCAGCCGCCGGGCTTGTCGACGATGATGAATTGTTCGTTTTCGAAAAGCGTGTCCACTTGTTGCCGGAATCTAGCGCTTACTCGCAAACCGGGCAAGCGCCAAGAGCGGGGTCACGACGAGCCGGTATTGCCCGCGGCTATTCGGCCCCGGGCGCCACTCTCGACTTTGACGACTTCGTTGGATAGCAGATCGACTTCGATGCGGACAGCGCGCGCGGGCAAAAGCGTATTCACGATACTCAGCGTTTGCTCGCAGCCCAGCCGGCCGTCTTCGAAATTATGACGAGTCGTCGCGGAGCTCCGGCCTTCTACGGTGCGAACCTCGAAATGGGCCGCAGGACGAAGCCGGCCCGCGCGGTCAGGCTCTCCGCGCGAACAGTTCACCAGTCCCGTGACTTTGCGGCCTTGAGAATCCGTACCTTCAAATCCCATCTGGAGAGCTCCCTGCAGAGTGATTTTCTTCGCGATCATGAACATGCGGGTCGGGTTCGCCAGACGTGCGCTCAGACTCCGTTCCGAGAAGTCGTAGGTCAGGGTGCCCGGGTTGGTACGAGCGGCGTGTGTGAAGGCGCCTGAGATCGATGTGAATTGTTGATCTGTGATCTTAATCGGAAGTCTGCTGCCGTTATACTCGAGCCGGTAATCGACTTCGACAAGCGATTCTCGAGGCGGCCTGCGCAAACCTTTCACGCGTCCTCGACGGATTGTTTTGACGATGCGGGCGACCTCTTGCCTTCCGTTGAGCAGCACGAACGTGTCATTCGCCCCGAGGTTTAGCGAATTGACTCGCGTAAAGTTGAGCTCGAGAGGCGCAATATTGAATTTTTGGGCGGCGATTACCGCGCTTCCTTGAAAAAGCACGATCAGAATCAGAATCGCGAGTCTCATAGAACCTCCTACTGGTTCACACTAGGTTGACGATTGCAACCGCCGCGCCTTCTCGTGATTCCGCAAGTACTTGAAGAAAGGGGACTTTGGCTGAATTTACAGGGGCCAGCCCGTGATCTGTCGAACACCTGCATAATTCAAAGACATCAGTATTTCGGAAGAGACGGTTCGACTTGCTCGATCCAGGCGAGCATGCCGCCGCGAAGATGCAGCAGTTTTTTGAAGCCCGCCTTCTTCAGAATCTCGATCGCTAACCGGCTCTTCGCGCCGTTCTTGCAGTAGACGACGATTTCGGTTTGGCGGCTCAGCTCGCCGAGGCGTTGCTGCAGCTGAAGGAGCGGAATGTGATGGGCGCCCTTGATGTGACAGAGGTCGTACTCGGATTTGCTGCGCACGTCGAGCAGCAAGAAAAAGCGGCCCGCTTTCATTTTCGCGTTCAACGCGCGCGGCTCGATCGACTGCACGCCCGCGGGAGCCGTGAGCGGCGTCTTCATAGCCTGATCGTCGGCGGCCAGAATCTCGAGTTTTTTGTTTTTGCTGCACGCGGGGCAGGCGGGCTCCCGCTGAAACGGCACGCTCTTGAACTCTCCGTGTAGGGTGTCCCAGGTGAGAATGCGGCCGCGGAGCATGCGGCCCGACTCCAAAAAATACTTCAGCGCCTCGGTCGCGGCGAGCGTGCCCATAAGGCCCGGCAGCGCCGCGAGCAAGCCCTCCTCTTCGGCGGTTTGCGCGTTGAAAACCGAAGGCGGCTTCGGAAACAGACAGCGGTAACAAGGCCCGCCGGGCGGAAAAAAACCGAGATGGCCAGAGTAGCGCGAGACGTGCGCGAAAATAAACGGGCGCTCGGTGATCATGCAAGCGTCGTTGATGAGGTAATGCGAAGCCGTGCTGTTGGTGCCGTCGATGACGAGGTCGTAACCGCGCACCAGTTCGAGGGCGTTCGAGGCGCGTAGCATGGTCGCGAACTGCTCGATCTTCAGGTTGGGGCTGAGGTTTTTCAGGCGGCGCCCCGCGACCTCGAGCTTCGGCTTGCCGATGTCGCCATTCTCGAAGAGCACCTGTCCCTGCAGGTTCGCAAGCTCGATCGTGTCGTCGTCGAGTAGTCCCAGTTGGCCGACGCCCGCTGAAGCGAGATAGCTCGCGGCCGGTGTGCCCGCCGAACCGAGACCGATCACCATAACCCTCGCGCTTTGAAGGCGGTTTTGCCCACGAAGGCCCACGCCCGGTAACAGAAGATGGCGGCTGAAGCGGGTGGAGTCGTCGCGTGTGAGGGGCTTCGCCGGCTTTTCGGGCTCGCGGCGCTTGGCCCGCGGCTCCTCGTGGGGCTCGGGTCTTTGCCCATTTTCTTTCAGTTGGGGGAACGACGTTTGCTGGCCCATACCTCTATTTTCTAGATGTCCTCGATGTAGCTTCAAATGGGCAAATATGACAATAAATTAACACTTTACGTTCTCGGGGAACGTGCTAAAACGGCTCCGCCTCGCGCCAGCTCTGGCGCATAAAGTGCAATTGAATAGAGTCGAGCCGGGAGAGTTCTCATGCGCAGTTCGCGATCCAAAGTTATCGCCGTTTGTTTGATGTTAGCCGCGGCGGTTCTCGCCCGTCCCGAGCGGGCCGCCGCCCAGGCCAATTTTCGCGACCTGGTTTTCGCCGGTTATCAGGGTTGGTTCGCCGCGCCCGGAGACGGCTCACTCGAGACGTGGGACCACTGGAACAAGAATCAAACACCTCAAAAAGGGCGCGTGACCTTCGAGCTCTTTCCCGATCTGCGCGAGTATCAAAGCCACGATTTGTTTCCTACTGGGCTTGGATTGATCGGCGGCAAAACGCCGGCCGCGCTTTTTTCTTCGGATCGCGAAGGCGTGATCAACACGCACTTCAAATGGATGGCCGAATACGGAATCGACGGCGTGGGCCTTCAGCGCTTCGTCAACGAGATCTCGAGCAGCCCGCGCCACTTGAAGTGGCGCAACGGCGTCGCCGCGAAGGTGCGCAAGTATTCCGAGATCTACAAACGCTATTTCTATGTCACTTACGATCTTTCAGGCGCCAATGCGCAAACTCTCGTGCAAGACATTCAGCGCGATTTCGAAAACGAGCTCACCACGCGGCTCGGCGTTTTTCGCTCGCCGTTCTACGCGCGCCAAGGCGGCCGGCCGGTGATCGGGCTTTGGGGCTTGGGCTTTCGCGACCGTCCCGTCACGATCGCGCAGGCTCAAACTTTGATTCGCTGGTTTCAACAAAAAGGCTTCTTCGTCATGGGCGGAGTGCCCTGGCACTGGCAGCAGGAGAAGCCGTGGCATGACACGTTTTTCATGCTCAACATGGTTCAGCCTTGGGGCGTGGGCGCTTACGCGACTTTGCCCGATGTCGATCATCACGCGCAGAACATCTGGCATCAGGACCGGCTGATTTTGAGCGCGAAGGGCGTCGATTACCAGCGCGTGATCTTTCCGGGTTTCGCGTGGTCGAATTGGAACGGCGGCGCCCGCAACATGATCCCGAGACGCGGCGGCGAGTTTCTTTGGCGCCAGGCCGTGCACGTGGCCGCGCAGCGCATGAGCGCGTTCATCGCGATGTTCGATGAGTACGATGAAGGCACCGCGATCGCGAAGGCCGCTGAAGACGCCTCGATGATTCCGGCTGATCAATACTTCCTCACTTTGGATGCGGATGGTATCAAGATGGACTCAGATTTTTATCTACGCCTTTCAGGCGCCGCGACGCTGATGATCAAAGGTCAACGCTCCGTGACAACGAAGATCCCGGTTCCTTATCGAAAAGGAAGCCTCTAGAACGCGAATCCCGGATTGAGACGAGGATTTTCGTCGGGGAAAAATCGACTACAGCTATTCAAAACGTCGGGGTTGGTGCCGATAGGAAAGCATGACCTTAGATGTACGTCCACGTCGAGTCCTAGTCGTCGACGACGACAATGAGAACTGTAAGCTCATTCACGAAGCTTTGACGAATGAGGGATTTGACGTGCGCACGGCCAATTCAGGCCACGAAGCCATGGACGTGCTGACCGAATGGTCGCCTCAGCTCGTGCTGCTCGACCAAGACATGCCGGGCATGACCGGCCTCGAAACGCTGCGCATGCTTCGCAAAGGCCACTATGACGTCGACGTCATGTTCGTGTCGGCAAACCTCAGCCCCAAGATGGTCAGCGATGCGCTCGAGGCGGGAGCCGACGACTACATTCGAAAACCATTCTCGTTTCGTGAGCTTTGCTCGCGCGTGAAGGTACGCTTTCGCATACGCGATTTACGTGACGATCTGCAAGGCGCCAATCAGAAGCTTTTCGAGCTTTCCCAGCGCGACGACTTGACCGGGCTCTACAACATGCGCTCGATGTACGAGCGGATCGATCATGAGCTCCGCCGCGCGAAGCGCACGAACAAGAGCGTATCGTGCGTCATGATGGATATGGACTACTTCAAGACCGTCAATGACGGGCACGATCACCTCTTTGGAAGCTTCGTGCTCAAAGAAGTCGGAAGCCTGATCAAGAACGGCATTCGCGAGGTCGACTTCGCGGCCCGCTACGGCGGCGACGAGTTTCTCGTCGTATTGTGCGACACCGACCAAGAAGGAACCAAAATCTTCACTGAGCGGCTTCGCAAGACCGTTCAAAACCACTTCTTCACCGACGGCAAAGACGGAATGAAGCTCACGATCAGCATCGGTTACGCCGTCTCCACGCTCGGTGGCGAAACCACGGCGCGCGATCTCGTGCGTATCGCCGATCACGCGCTTTACGAAGCGAAGGAGCGGGGACGCAACCGGGTCTTCGGCTTCGGCTGCGATGAAGTCATGCAGCGCCTCGGGCAGCTTCGCAAAAAGAAATCAGCCGCTTAAGAAACCCTTCGGTGCCTATTCCTGGACCGCGCGTAAAACCCCCGCGTCTTTATCTCGTTCGATGAATGCCCCATACTTCCGCAATGCTGAAGCAAGCGTCCGTGGGAGACATCTTTTCCGGCAAAGTTACGCGCGAAGACGGGCACATCGTGGTCGTCATGAGACACTATCCGCGGTTTTTGCGCCGCGAATACCGTGATGAGTACGTTTACGCCCTGGCTCCGCCCCGCCTTCTGTTCGAGCATTTTCGGCTCATCAAGACCGAGACTCTCGATCACGCGTACGCTTTCAAAACCGTGAAATATGAAAACGAGTTTTGGCTCGAGCCTGAGGGGCTCGCGGCACTGAAGCGTCTTGCTAAGCGTTCGGAGCGGGAGGATGTCTTTCTGGTCTGCCAGTGCACCGTTGGCGAGCACTGCCATCGGGAGCTCTTGATGCTGATGGCGCGCGAGCTCT
>DASUEL010000687.1:0-7120 GCA_036275095.1 Bdellovibrionales bacterium | reverse complement strand
GGGAATGGTCTGCGGATTGACGGACCCCGTGAATTGCGTGAGCTCGCGTACGGTTTTGAGCGGACGAAGACCCGTGATGATGTTCTGGTCGCCGCAGCTTTTGGAGTCCAGGTCGATCAACAGCACCTGGCTGCGAGTTTCGATGAGAAAAGCGAACGCCAGATTCGCCGCGAAAACGCTCTTGCCGACTCCGCCTTTTCCGCCAATGATTCCGATGATATGGGCTGCCATGAAAACACGCTCCTCGCTCACACTTCTCTTCGGTGAAACTGCACTCGAATGTGACACGTTGTTCGTCCAGATCCCCGTCGAGGGCGCGACCGAAGTCCTGTTTCAGAGTGAGGAGCTTAAGCCTCATGCTGATACGCCGATGAGATCTGTGAGCCAGGATGGCTTCACAAAGTTCACTAGGATGGTGACACCACGGAAGGGGTGTCCTATGAGTCCCACGGTTTTGGGGCGAATCATGTTGGCGCTTGGCGGATTCATATTCGTCAGCGTGTTCGGCTATCACGCGTTCGCGCGGGATCTCTCGGTTTTCGCCGTTCAGCGAAACCTTCAGCTCAGCAACAAAGAACCCGTTTATCACGATTACTATTTGGACGGAGGCAGCGAAGCCGGTCTGCGTGCGGGTCAAGTCGTGACCGTCGTGCGCCGTATTCCGCTGCACGATCTTACCAGAAACCGCCCGCTCGGCGACATGCACCTGCCGGTCGCGCAGCTGAAGCTCATTTACGTGCAACGCGGTTCGAGCGTCGCGCGCCTCCATAAACTTTATCAAGACAAAGAACGCCCCATCGTCGACTTCAACGGCGTCATGGTGGGCGACCGCGTCTCTGAAGGCGGCGGCGAGGGCGCCGGGGACGAATCGGCCGGCGAGCTGTCGGGTGAAGACGCGTCAGAAGCCCAGGCTGAGAAGCCCGCTGAAAAACAAGAAAAGAAGGCCGAGGCACCGAAGGCGAAACCCGAGCCGGCGAAGACGTTGCCCGAAAAATCAGTTGAAAAGGCCGACGCTTCATCACATGGTGAGGGCCCGAAACCCAAACCCGCAACCCCCGTGGATACGGCTCCGAAGACATGAGTTACTATTGCATTCGCGTTCGCGGAGTTGATGATGAAGAGCTCGAGCTCATCACCGCACTCTGCTTCGAGGCGGGCGCCAGCGGCATCGAAGAGGGGCTCACGTTCGCTCAGCCTTCGCTCGAGTACGAAGCGCAGGTCATAAAGACAAAGACCCATGACGTCGTCGTATACTTCGACGAGCCGCCGGGCGAGCTCATTCACGAACTACAAGAGAAATTCCCGAAAATCGAAATCAGCATGTCCAAAGAGGCCGAACGCGATTGGCTCGCCGAGTGGAAAAAGGGCTTTCAGCCGTTTTGTCTGGCGGGCCCGTATTGGGTCGTGCCGAGCTGGCTGCCGATTCCGCCCGAAGCCGCGCGCCCGCTGATCATCGACCCGGGCATGGCGTTCGGCACGGGTACCCACGCGACCACTCAGCTTTGCTCGCGCGCGCTCGTCGCCAACGTGAGGCCCGGCATGCGCGTCGCCGACATCGGCACCGGAACGGGGATTCTAGCGATGGTCGCACATTTTCAGGGCGCGAAGCGGGTGCTCGCGACCGACAACGATCCCGAAGCGATCCGTGTCGCCAAAGAAAACCTGGCTCTGAACAAGATCGGGCCCGGCCCGTCACCCATTGAGCTCTATGAAGGATCGGTCGGAAAGCGCTCCGAAGTCTTCGACGTGGTCGTAGCCAACATCATCGACGGCGTGCTGCTCAAGATTCGCGATGAGCTTTTGAGTATTCTGGCCCCGGCGGGCACCTTGGTTTTGGGAGGCGTTCTGCTCGAGCGGGAGCCCGAGTTCTTGGAGCCGTTTCTTCAAGATCGTCCGCTGAAGCTCGTTCAACGCAACGTTCAGGATGAGTGGGTTTCGTACACGATGTTACGTCTTTGAGCCTCGCGAACCGCGAGGCTCCTGAATTGCCTAAAGCTTATTGATCGATCGCGTCGACGTTGCGGTCCTTACGGCGCTTGCACTTGTACGTGCGCTCGTCGATGGAGCCGTTTTCGCGGCGATGCTGCAGATACACGGTACCCTCAAGCACGCCTTTGTGAAAGTTGATCGGCACGATGGCGACCGGGTGAGACATGTAATTTCCGCCGGTGCTCGTGGGCAAATAGCGGTAATAGCCGCGGCGTACGCTCGGGTTGTATGTGAGGTCGAGCTTGTAGCGTGCGGTGTCCGCCACCTCATAATCGTCGTTGGCGTAAATGGCGACGACGCGGCCGTCAGCGAGCACATCAGGCTCGAAACGCTCCGAGCCTCCGCACGTTTTGCAGAAGCATTCGTAGAAAAAGTCGGCTTGTGCGGCCGGTGCGGCAAGCATGAACGACAAAGCAAACAAAATTGCTTTCATAAATCTCCCCTTATTTGGGTGTTGAGTGGCCATATTAGCCGATACGTCCTCGCACTTCCAAAAACTCTCGAAGCTGTGTAGAAAGTCTCATGCGCCGATATTGGATTCAGCCTCAGTATTTGACGGACACCGAAGCACAGATCGAAGGTGACCTCTTTCATCACATCGTTGACGTCTGCCGCTTGCAGGAAGGGGACAAGTTCGAGCTCCTGCCGGGAAACGGCAAAGCTTTTCTCGTGCGCCTGGGCCCGCTCTCGAAAAAGCGGGCGAAAGCGACGGTGCTCGAGACTCGCGATATTCAGCCGCTTCGGCGCCCGTACATTCACCTCTGTCTTTCGGTTCCGCGCTTTCAGAAGCTCGAAACGATTCTCGAGAAGGCGGTCGAGCTCGGAGTTCATGAAGTGATCCCGTTTGTGTCGGACTTCAGCTTCGTGCGTACCCTGGGCGGGCCCCTGACCGAAAAGCGCGGTCGCTGGCTGAAAATTATTCAGTCCGCCACCGAGCAATCGGGCCGCGGTGAAGTCATGCAGCTCGCGGAGGCCGCCACTTTGAAGGAGGTCTTCGAAAGATTTAACCAGCAAACCAACGCAGCGGGTCTATTTCCATATGAGGGTGAGGGCGATGTCGGGATCAAGGAAGCTCTCGGCGCGATCAGTTCACCTTCGGATCTTTGGATCTTTGTTGGAAGTGAAGGCGGATTCTCTCACAAGGAAGTGGAGTTTTTCCGTAGCGGCGGCTTGAAACCCGTGACCTTGGGGCCCCAAGTGCTGAGGGTTGAAACGGCTTGCTTGGCTCTGGTGAGCGTTCTAAAATACCACTTTGATCTCATGAAGTGAGGGAGGGGCGCATGGATCCGTTTGATGAGTTTGAGTTCAAGCCCATCAATGATGGCATCGGCTTTCACAAAAAGTCGGTCCAATTCAAAAAAGAGCTCGACGTCACCCAAAGCATGCCCTCCGTCAGCATGCCGCTCTCACGGCCGCTTCAAAAAGGCGCCGACGAAACGCCACGCCAGACCGTTCAGCCGAAAGCCACAGCGTCGAATACCGGCTCGGCTCAGCCCCTGAGCCGCCAGCCCTACCAGACGCCCGTGCAGCCTCCGGCGCCGGCGCAGCCCGCGGCTCCGCAACCTGCGATCAAGCCGCGCTTGCCGTTTCACGATTTCACCGACACGCCGACGCGGCCGTCGGCCCGCGAGACCGCACGCCCGGCGCCGAATTTCTCCGCGGCCCCGCAAACCACATCGATTCGCCCGATTGAAGAAGTGAACGTTTATATCCCTTCGATCATCTTCGATACGATCGTGGTCATCGGCCTAACCTGTCTGTTCGCGGCCGCCGTTCTGCTCGTCATCGATGTCGATCTCGCGACGATCCTTCAAATCGCGCAAACCGATTTCATGACGATGCTGGCGCTCGTGCTTCTGGCGTTTTCAGTGCTTGAGCTCTATCTGATCATTTTCAGAAGCTTCTTGGGCTCGACGCTCGGCGAGTGGGCCTTCGACATTCAGCTCGGCAGCAGAGCCGAACAAGCTTCACCATATTATCCGCTGCGCGTGATCTGGCGCTCGGTCATCGTGATCGCGACGGGCTTCGTTACGCTTCCTCTGCTCTCGTTGCTCACCGGCCGTGACCTGGCGGGCCGCCTCGCGGGGCTTTCGCTCAAGCGGAGCGACAACATTGGGTAAGGTCTTAAGCCGCGAGTCGCTCGCGCAGGAGCTGGCTCAGGCTCGCCGTAACAAGAAAGTCGTGTTCACGAACGGCTGTTTCGATTTGCTTCATGTGGGGCACGTCACCTACCTGCAACAGGCGCGCGCCCTCGGCGATCTGCTCGTGGTCGCGTTGAACTCCGACTCCAGTGTGCGCAAGCTCAAGGGCGAAAGCCGCCCGCTTCAAAACGAAGAAGATCGCGCCAAAATCATGGCCGCGCTCGGTTGCGTCGATTTCGTTACGGTTTTTTCAGAAGAGACGCCGGAAACTTTAATCCGGCTCCTGAAGCCAGACGTGCTCGTCAAGGGCGGGGACTGGAAGATCGAGAACATCGTCGGCGGCCCGTTCGTGCAATCGTACGGCGGGAGCGTTCAGTCGCTCCCGTTCGTTCCGGGCCGCTCGACTTCAAAAATCGTCGAAAAAATTATGAACTCTTAACGTCCGCCGCCGCGAAAATGGCGCGCGCGCAAGCACGTGAACGGATACAGCACTTCGCGAAATCCGATTTGAACTTCGGCATTCACGGAGCCGGCCTGAGCGGGCTTCGACGTGTCGATGCTCACATACAGAGTCGAGTTCGCGCCGTTGTTGCTACCGCGTGTCCCGCTGTACTGCTCATAGTTGTTCGCAAGACGCTGGGTGCCCTTGTAGAGCAGCGGGCGCGGCGTTCCTTCCGCGCTCAAAACCATGATGACGCCGCCTTCACCGAACTCAACGGGGCGAGAGATCGTTATTTTCTTGGGTCCGTTGGCTTCGGTGCACTCCCACAAGTGAATGACCGGGCTGGCCTGCGTGGCTGAGCTCGCGAGCATGAGCGCGCCAATGATAATGTTTTTCATGTGTTACTCCCTTGTTTAGAGGCGGGAGTATAGCTCACATTCATGGCGCCGGCCGAGGGCCGCGATGCAAATTGAAAAACTGAAAATCTTCGTCTGGATCTGCGGGCACCCAAACCGCGCGCTGTTTAAGGGCCCGCCCCTTATAAGCAGGACGGGCACGGCGCGAGCGTCCACAGCGCATTTCGGGCGTCGCCGGGCGCGGTCACGTCTCCCCATACGGGGACGGGGCGGTCGCCGCAATGGCCGTTGATGATGTCGACGACGTAAATTTGATACGCGCCTTCGTAGGCTTGGCCCGGGCCCCAGTAATAGGTGACGACATCTTGGGACATGTCGCCGACTTTCGCGCGCTTCCAATTCAGGCCGAAGCGTTTGTCGATCCGGCGCAAACGGCGCAAAACCTCAAACAGGAACTCGTTGTTTCCGCCGGTTTCCACACACGACTGCTCGATCAGCCGGGTCTGGGCCGCGACCTCTTGCACGACACTCAGCAGATAAGGGAGCGGCTTCTTTCCGTTGTAGGTCTCGGGTCTCTCGATGGGGGTACGGCCGGGATTCATGCGAGCCCACTCCTCGCTGTGCTGAATGAAATAGACGAACCATAAGATGGCGGTCTCGTGATCGTTGCCTTTGAGGCGCTCGTTCAAATAGACGTCGAAGACCCAGGCCGCAATGCCTTCGGAGTCGACGGCTCCATCCCGCCACAACCCGTAGGGCCGGTAAAGCTCACTGACGTAGATTCGCTGCAACTCGAGCAAAGCTTCGTAGAATTGGCCGCGGTTCATGTCGATTCCGCGAAAGTAAGGCAATGGAAGCGGAGTCTCGCCGGGATGTTTGGTTCGCCACTCGGGAGTGTTTTGAATCGCGGCGATCACGTTGCGCCAGCTCTGCTCTTTGTCGAAACCGCTTGCAAGCGAACCGAGATAGACGTCGAAGACCCAGGCCGCGACGGCTTCGAGATCGGGCCCGCCGGAGCCGCCCTTCCACAGACCGTCAGGGTCGTTTAAGCCACGCGGGTCTTTGTAGTAGCGGTCGAGCTCGTCGATAACCCGGCGAAGCTCGGCGCGGTCGAATGCCTGAATGGTTTGGCTTCTGTAGAGATTAATCGGATCCTGGCTCGCCTCGGGCGCTTGAGTCGCCCGGTATCCCGATTGGCAGCCGACCAAGATAAACACCACGAAAACGAAAAGCGCATACGCTTTCATCAGGCCTCCCACCGCTAAACTACCCAGCTGGCGTAACTTCAATATCGGAGCCACGGTTGGGGGGCGCGCGGTTTCGCTATGAAGGTGAGCCGCTCGTGATAAGCAACAGGTGCCTGGCCCGCGCGATTAGACCTTAAACATCATGCTGACGAATCGACGCCGGGCGAGCGTCCTACAAACCTATGTGATTTAAAAACGCAGGCCCAGCTTCGCGCCCATGACCGTCTGAGTGTATTGGTCGATCTGGAACGCGACGAAGACGGGTTCGAAGTCGAACGAGCCGCCGATGAACGAGTGAAAGCTCGAAACGGTGTCGGTTTCATCGGCTGGTGTAGGGTTGGAGCCCGCGGCGTTCAAACTCGCCACGAACTTGCCGGTCACGAATACGCGGCCTGCGCCGACGTATAGTGCGAAATCGCTGACGTTGATTCCGGTCACGAGCTCGGCTCCTGCGGATTGGGTGAAGATCAGATTTCCGACGTTTGAGTTATTCGCGTGCACCAGGATCGAAAAGCTCGCGGGTAAAAACGCCGCTTGATAAAAACAATAACGAAGCATCCCGCCGTAGTCCGACATGTTCGTATTCTGATTGTAGGGGATAAAATGCAGAAAGACGTCGATATCCTTATATAGGCCTTTTCCGATCGCGAACTTCGGATAGTTGAAAGTCTTCTCAGGTTGCTCGCCGGGCTGAAGCTTCGCGCCGAGACGCGAAATCTCCTCGACCGGGACGCTTTCGATGGTGAGGCCGAACTCGAATCCCGAGTAGCCCCCCAAAGGATAGGGGTTGGAGAGCATCTTGCTGCTGGTTCCGAGGCCCAGGATTCGAAGCGCTTCCTGACGATCGTTCGCGCTCAAGTTCGTCGGTATGCTGATTTCGGCCGCGGCGAGCGAGGACCAAGTGAAGATGATGAACGCGGCAAGCCAGGCATACATACCGTCATT
>DASUEL010000686.1:0-3063 GCA_036275095.1 Bdellovibrionales bacterium | reverse complement strand
TGGCTCAAGTCGGGCGGTTACATCGTCATTGACGAAGCCGAGGCCCTGGTCGTCGTCGACGTGAACACCGGCCGTTTCGTGGGCAAAAAAGATCTCGAAGACACGATCTTGAAAACCAATCTCGAGGCCGTGCGCGAGATTTGCCATCAACTTCGCATTCGCAACTCCGGCGGCATCATCATCATCGATTTCATCGACATGGAAAAAGAGGCCAACCGCGAAAAGGTTCTCAACAGCTTGAAAGAGGAGCTCGCGAAAGACCGCGCGCGCACCAACGTTCTCGGCATGAGCTCACTTGGGCTAGTCGAGATGACGCGCAAACGAATCCGCCCGAGCCTGCTCAAAGCGCTTTGCGAGCCGTGCTCCTACTGCGACGGCAAAGGCTTCATCAAGCGCCGCCAAACGATCGCCAACGAAATTTTCAGGGAGCTCGAGCAACAGGGTCCGAGCGACAACTTCAAATCAACGACGGTTCTCTGCCACGCCGACGTCGCCGACTGGATCTACGCCGAAGAAGGCGAAATGCTCGAGTACATCGAAAACAAACTCAAGCGCCGGGTCGTCTTCAAGGTTCAGCCGAAGTTCCACATGGAGCAATACGAGCTCGAATAACTGAGAACATCAGTTGCTTGCATCCGGAGACTGGGCGGACCGCTATCAAAGGGGCCCGGCCGATAGGCCGAGTCACTGTTTGTACTGGCTGCGATCGAGGATAGTATCGATGCAATTTTTGAACTGAGTTTCCGCGAAGACGACGTCATTCTTGTAACACGCCACATTCGCGGTACCTTGGCTCATGTCGAACTTGATCCCAAACGAATAGTGAGTCTCGCCGGCCTCGGATCCGCACGTGATGTGCTCGCGGCCGCTCGGGCTGAACGTCGTCGACGTGCAATTGAACGAAGGCGCTTCGACGGTTTCACCACAAAAAGTTTTGTAGCCGAGGTACTTCGGAGACCCGGGAAAGCTCGCATACGAATTCACGGTCAGCTCTGAAATGAATATGTCGAGCTGTAAAATGAGGCTGCCGCTGCAGCGGCGCGCGCGCTGGGGCTTAACTTTGTCATGGGCTTCATCGGCCCAAACGACGATCTTGTGCATGAACTTCGAGCAGCGATTTTCGCCGGCTTCGGCTTCAATGAAGTAGTCCTTATTTTGTTCGATCGCATTGATTTCGATCAGGCCGATCTTTCGCGTGCTCACGCCGTCAGTCAAACGTACCGTCAATGAGGGAGCGACACCTTCGCATACCGCCTCTTGCGCCAGTTCCATCACCTGCAGTTTCGTGCTGGTGCCCGAATTGAATTTGTAACGCATCATGAACGGCTTGTTGTGGCCCGACTCCGGCACCGTCACCCAGTTCGCGTCGCCGATCGCTTCTCCGAGCTTGTAGGTCTTTAGTGCGACCTCATAAACCTCTGGGTCGCGGCCCTTGGCGGGAATGGGATGTGGAGTCGGTACGACGTCGGCAGTTTTCGCCGGTTTGAGCCCATCGCCGCAAGCGCTGAGCAAAAATCCCGCAACGAGCGCGGCCAAATATGATTGAAGTTTCATGAATACCTCGCCGAGTTGAGAAGGCTGGGCATTCTAGCAAATCGAGGGGCTCGAATCGCCTGGAGTTTTTACAGCGCGCGTCTCGGCATCGGGCAAAACTTCAAGGTGCGGCGGCTCTTCCACACATGCCGGCTCCGCCCGCGAATACGGGTTCGCGTCCCAAATTCATTTCGTATTGGAGAGTCTGGCGCGAACCACTCGGAAGCGAGTACAAGAGTTTCGCGCCGGTCGCCGGGTATTCGATCACGAGGCGTTTCACGGATCCGTGCTCATAAACTCTCGTGCGATAAATTTCGCTGCGCGGATGAATGACTTGCAGGTCAGCTTGCGGGTTTGAGCTGTGTACCAGCACCAGCTCGAGCCCCCGCGCGCCATCCCGCTCAAAAAGCACGTAGCCGTTCGGAAGGCGTGTGCCAGAGGCATACGCGTTTCTCGAAGGCGACGGCGGAACGGTCCGTTCAGGCGTCACGACCGGGCCGTTCGAGGCGACGGCGGGCGAGGCGGTGAGGAGAACGTCCTTAACGAGCTCGTTGGTGCCGGTGTGCCTGTAGCTGTAGACCACGCCCCATTCTTTACCTTTGCTCATGCCGCCGGCACTCGCATTCAAAGTCGCGGGGTCGACGTTATCCACCGAAGTCTTGGCGTCATAGAGCTCGCCTTGAGTGTTCAAGAAATACAAGCGGCGATCGATCGAAAGCGCCGCAAAATCACCCGTGCGAAGCTCGAGCGGGTCGACCTGCGCACTACTTTGAATGATCTTCAAGACGGTGATCTCCTTCGCGGTCGCGATGGTCGTGTTTCCGTACGAATCGAGGTCTTGCGTGCGAAGGCGCATGCCACTTTCACTCGGCTCAATGAAGTGAAATGCGCCGAGCACCGGGTTCTTGATCTGAATCGATTTCGGAGCCGTTGCCATCGGTAACGTCTGACTTGGTTTCACGATCGGCAGCATGATCGGTGAACCGCCACGCTTCAGCGAAAAATTCGCGACCACGCCCCCGGTCCAGCTCAAGTCGCGAGCGGCAAGCGATCCGAGCATTATTGAATCCGCCGTGATCGAAGTCGCGAAAAGCTCGCTTCGGGAGCTCAGTAGCTGTAACCGCCCGTCAACGTTGAGCGCGACGAAGTCTCCGCGGTCAATCGTGTTCGTTCCGCTCTGAAGAGGAGAGTTATTTATGACCTTCACGAGCTCGACGGAATGGCCGGTCGCCAGAACGGTCTTGGGGCTCGACATGTCGATCTTTTGCGCCGTCAGCTGCATTCCGGCTTCAGTCGTTTCAAGATAGTAGTGCATGCCATCGTAATTGTTCGTGATGAAGGGATGGACTTGTCCGTGGGTCAGCAGCGGAAACAAAACCGCCAAGACTGTAAGAATCGCCTTTGCCATAACGCACCTTTATTTCGACCGTGGAGTATTCGCCGTAACCATCTTTGCAAGCCCCATGCAGCGCGCCCGGCACCGATCACCAGTGTAACCTTTTAATTTCACTTAATAATCCAGGATCCGCC
>DASUEL010000685.1:0-5253 GCA_036275095.1 Bdellovibrionales bacterium | reverse complement strand
CCGAAGCCCATTGCACACGGGTTCGGGGCGGCCAACCGACGACGAAGCGCCATGTTTGCCTCACGATAAAGTAGCTTGGTGCTCCGAGGAGAAACAAGATGACGAAGAATAGCAGCCAGCGCTCAACCACGAATTAATTGTGCCCGTGTGATGCCGCAATTCAAACAAAATACCAGGCTTCAGCGAGCGCGACGATTTAGCGGCCGGGTCATTCAAAAAAAAAGGGAGCCGGCGAGGCTCCCCTATTTGTTCGCGCGCAAGTGGCGTTCAGTTGGCTTGAACGTTGAAGTTCAGCGTGCGAAGAGCGCTGAAACCTTCATGTTCGTGGCAGTAAACGCCGGCCTTTGAAGGTGTCGTCGCAGGCTTGATCACGGTTTCGTACATTCCCGTGGGCCCCTGCTCGTTCGCGGGCGGGAGCGAGCCATCCTGATGCGGAATCGCGCCGCTTGAGTGAATCGTGTGGGTCTTCGTCTTGTCGAGATTGATGAAGCGCACTTTCAGACCATCTTTGTGAGCCACGAAATTCGCGGTTTTACCCATGGTCCACGCTTCGGGAGTACCGCCGCTCAATTTGATTTCGACCACCGGTTTTACGCTCACGGCCGTCGAACCGATGTTCACGCGGCCGGCAGAGCCTTTGCCGTTGAGCTCGATTTTCGCGCCCGCGAATGAAGGCGCATCGGTCGGAACTTCGACTTTGAACTCAACCGTCGCCGGCTGGCCCGGCTTCGTCACGACTTCAGCCGGCGTGACGGTGACGAGTACTTTTTTGCCGCCCGCGACCGCATCGAGCTCTTTGCGATCGATCGAGAGCTTCATCGTCTCTTCGGCCGATGAGGTCAGCTCGAACGTGTAGGTTTGTGAAGTGCCGAGATTTAACTCGAGCGACGCCGGAACGTCGGCCGAAGCCTGCAAACCGGCCAAAAGAATTGCGGCGAGAGCTGATCCCATACGTGCCATGTCGGTTCCTCCTATGACTAAGGCCTAGTTTGCACGGGAAGCTCGCGAGTTCCAACAGCAAAATGCCTTAGGGAATAGTGTTCCAATACCGAAAAGAAGTTAGACAGGGGCGCGTATGCAGGAATGCGGTCAAATCATGAACAACCTTCTTCAAAATGTGAAGAAGGTCATCGTGGGCAAAGATGAACCCATCAAACTGGCACTCTCTTGCTGGTTCGCGGGCGGGCACATCCTCTTGGAAGACGCGCCGGGAACGGGAAAGACGATGCTCGCGCGCGCCATCGCGCAGTCCGTCGACGTCGATTTCAAGCGGGTGCAATTTACCCCCGATCTTCTACCCTCCGACATCGTCGGCAGCTCCATTTACAACCAATCCACTAATGGATTTGAGTTTATAGCCGGGCCGCTCCATACCACGATATTTCTGGGCGACGAGATAAACCGCGCGACGCCCCGTACCCAATCGGCGCTGCTCGAGAGCATGGCCGAGGGTCAGATGACGGTCGACGGCATAACCCATAAACTGCCGCCGCTGTTCTTCGTAATCGCAACACAAAATCCTATCGAGCACCAGGGGACGTTTCCCTTGCCGGAGGCGCAACTCGACCGCTTCATGATGAAGCTCTCACTCGGCTATCCGTCACCGAAAGACGAGATCTTCTTGATTCGGCAGCAAAAACACGAGCACCCGATCATGAGCCTCAAAGCCATCGAAACCGAGTCACGCATTCTGTTCGTCCGGCACCACGTGCGCGAAGTGAACGTCAGCGACCAAGTATATGATTATGCCGCTCGCATCATCGCCAAAACGCGCGCGCACGCCGACCTCAAGCTCGGCGCGAGCCCGCGCGCAACGATCGCTCTCGTCCGCTGCGCCCAGGCCAGCGCGCTTTTCGACGGGTTGGACTACGTGCGCCCGATGCACGTCCACGCGCTCGTCAAGCCGATACTAGGACACCGGCTCGTGCTGACGCCGGAAGCGCGGCTCGAAGGCAAAACGGTCCTTCAAACTCTGGACGGAATCATGCGCGAAATCGCTGTTCCGATCGCCGAAAATGAAAACCGTTCACCGCAAAAAGCTTCTTGAATATTTCTCGAACCCTCTGCGGGTTCCAGCCGACAGCACGGGCAACGTGCCCAGCATCTATTTTTTCAATCGGCAAATATTCAATCGTGTTTCGCTCTTGTTTTTAGTGCTCGTGCCGTCCGTCTTGTTCTCGGGATTCGCGCGCGGCGCGATCGTCGTCTCGATTTCCACCGTTACGTTTCTGGTCATCTTGTACTTCCGCACGAAGAAGATGGCCGAAGGGCTGAGCGTGAAGCGCACCGCGCCCGCCTCCGCGTACGAAAAAGGCACGATTACCGTCAACTACGAAATTGAAAATAGCTCGGCCTTCGGAGCCACGGAACTGATGCTCGTCGATCATTTCAGCGGCTCCAACTCGCCACTCGACATGTCGATCATAGACACACCGCTATATGGAGGCGATACGTTCAAGCTGACTCGCACGCGCGTCTGCGACGGCGGGATGGGCGAGCATACGCACGGTCCTCTGCAGCTCAGGATATCCGACGCGCTCGGCTTTTTTCATTTTACGGTCACTGAGACCGAGCCCTCCACGACGGAAGTGCTCCCGCTCATACAGCCGATTCCAGACTTACCTGTTGAAGGCTCGCTGAACTCGACGTCCTACGGAATCTACGACGTTCAAGCGCGCGGAACGTCGGTTAATTTTCTGGGTCTGCGGGAATACCGCACAGGCGATCCTCTGAAGCAAATCAGCTGGCGTTTATCGCTCAAACACGCGAAGGCGCTCGTGAAAGAATTCGAAAAAGTCGTGAACACCCAAATCACCCTCATTCTCGATCTCGACGCCAACTATCATGCCGGCGACGGCGGTGACTCCACCTGGGAGTGGGCGAAAGACATCGCTTTGAGCATCGCGGCTCAGCAAGTTTCGCTCGGCAACGACTTACAAGTGATCACGCAGAGCGAATATATCAGCTTCGGCCGCGGCGACGAGCACGTGCAGTATCTGGCGTTACGTCTTATGGGAATGCAGCCTGTCGACTCGAAAGAGCGCGTGAATCTGATTTCCAAATACATCGAGTTCATTCCGCGAAATTCGACTGTTTTTTATATCGGTCCGGGCTTCACCTTCGATTTATCGCCGACTCTGAAGGCGCTGCCCCGCTTGCGAATGTACGACTCCCAAGTCTTCTGCGTGCTCCTCGACGGCGCAAGCTTCGCCCTCGGCAAGCTCAATGGCGCGGTCATACACACGACAGGGTCCCTTTGGACCAAACCCAAGCTGAAAGAGGCCCTGCTCTTCCTGCTGAAAGCCGAGGTACCGGTATATCTGGTTCAGATGCAGAGGCGGTTCGCGAAAGCACTCGGGAGAAAGGTCGCATGAGCTCCGAAGTGCCTTTTCGCGCGCTGTTCGCGCTCACGATGGTTTTTGGTTTCGCGGTAACCGAGGGCTTTGCTTCGAAAAGCGGGTTCTTTCCGCTCTCACTGATGTTCTTCGCCGCGATGTTCATTCAGGCGAAGCTCTTCGGCGACCGATATATGTCGCAAGACCGCTATCTTCAAAAGGATCTCGAGAGCCCGCGCGGATTCTTTCTCCGCGGCTTTTTCGTCGACCGCTTCGCTCCGGAGGCCGCAGAAGGAGACTTCCTGTCGGTCGTCCAGTCGATAAAGACGACGACGTTGATACGCTTGGGCTACGCCGCGATCCTCGCCGGCCTCTATCTCATCTATAACCGCACGGGCGGCTTCAACTTTCAGCTCACCACTTTTCTCTCGGCGCTTGCCATCGTCGTGACGGTGCCGGTTGCCACGCCTTCGCATTTCATGTTCCCGCTTTCAATCAGCGCGCTCGCGGTCATGGCCGCTGCGCTGAGAGCAAGCCCGCCGCCGACCTGGTACGTTCTGATTTACGTCTTGCTTCTATTCATCACGCTCGCGCGGCACAACATTCAGGCTCTGCACTGGTCCTATCTGAAGCCCGACGCGACTCTAGCCGGCTCCGCGACGATCAAAAACGCGTTCACGAGCTGGCTGCTTTTCATCTTCATTCTCCTGGTGGTGAATTGGATTTTTCCGACGCGAAGTTTGTTCGACGATCCCGCGTTCAAGACGCTGCAAAAAATCAATAAGCGCGGGCGGCTGAACGTCGGCGGCGGCCAAGGGCGAACCGGCTACGGCAGCTCGACGAGTGACGAAGGAGGCGAAAGTTCGAGCGCCGGCTCGCAGGGCCGGCCTTCAAACGGCGCCCCGCAAGGCGCCACCCGCAGAGGCCAGGCCATGAGTCCCGCCGAGGCACAAGTCGAGCAACGCCGCGCCGAGCTCCAGCGCGAGGTTCAGAATTTGGAGCGCGAGACTCAGGCAACCTTGAACCCGAATCACCGGGAGAAGCTCTACGAGCAAAAGCGTGAGGCGCAGAAAGCGCTCGACGAGCTGCCACCGCCTCCCGCCCCGCAGGCGCAGCCGTCGGCTTCCACCGCGCAAAGCGGAGAATCCGGGGAAGCGTCCTCGTCAGGGGAGCAGGCGGCAGGCCCCCCACCGACGGAGTCTTCGCAGACGGCGGCCCAACCGGCAGGAACGGGGCCCGCGGGAGCTCCATCCGTCGCGGGCCAGACCAACCAAAGCACGGGCAGCTCGGCCCGGCAGACCGCCGGCGACGGCAAGAACGGCCCGGGCGCCGGCGCTTCGGGCGGAGTGAACGGTAAGCCCCTGCCGGGCGACAAAGCCCAAGCGCGCCCGACGCCGCCCGATCCGAAAAAACAATTCCTCTCCGACGAAGCGCTGAAGAAGCTTTATAACATTTTGAAGTTCGCCGGGCTCATCGCAGCCGTGCTCACGGCGGCCGGGTTTCTCTTGAACCTTCGCAAGAAACCGAAGAGCGAGGAGGAGGCCAAGAAAGCCGTGATTCTCGAAGAAACCAAAAAACAGGTACGGCAAGAGCTTGCAAAGCTGCGAGAGGTGAGGCTTTCACCTCGCGAAGAGATACTGAAGAAATATCAGCTTTTCTTACGTTTCATGGATGCCATCCAACACGGTAAACCCGAGCATACGCCGCCGACACCTTATAGCCGCGAAGTCTCATTGGCGTTTCCGAAGCTGGGCAGCGACATCGAGACGATCAACACGACGTTTTGCGATACACTATATGGAAGCAAACAAGTCGACTCCGAACGTCTTCAGACCTTCAACAAATCAATCCAAGCCGTCTTCACCGGCATTCGCTAGCCCTATTCGCGACCTATCAGAAAGAAAGTGATTCGCGAGTC
>DASUEL010000684.1:0-2055 GCA_036275095.1 Bdellovibrionales bacterium | reverse complement strand
TCGTGGACGTGCAGGCTTCCTCGCTCGCGAGCCCGCGGGAGCTGCGGTAACGGGCCGTCACACGCAGCTCGAGCCTCGCGCCGATGGAGCTCGATTCATTTCCGCAACGCTCAGCGGAGTCTTTGATGTAGAGAGAGTACTCAGTGGCCCACGCCGGAAGCTCCAATTGGCCGGGTATTACCGCGCGGAGAAACTGCGGCGTGACCGTCATGCCGGCGGCATCGCAAATTCCACGTGTGCGATAGGTGTTGTAGAGGCTCTGCGCCCACGTGAAAGCGCCTCGGATGTTTTGGTAAGATTGCGGGTCTGAAAAGTCGACGAAGCTGGTTTTTTTCTCGAGTGAAACCAGCGGCACCGAATCGCAGACGGGATGGCGGCCGCCCTCGCGGCTGCAGAGCGGGTCTTTCGGATCGTAGCCCGCCTCTGATCCCGTGGTCGCGGACGGTAACCAGTTTCGAATGGTCATCGCGTTGTCGTGAGCTTTGATCGCGGCGGTGATTCCGTTTACGAGGTTGTAGCAGGAGCTGCTCGCGGAAAGATCGGTGCTTTGCGAGCGTGAGCTGACGGTGAAGTACGCGAGGCCGACCAGCACGGCGCAGGCCAGCGACATCGCCACCATCACTTCGATGAGGCTGAAGCCGTTTTCGCGTTGCCGATGCGGATTCGGTTTCATCACTCCGTCTCATCGGTAGAATCCACAAAAGTTTTAAGCATTTGCGGGTGCTTTTTGACCCGAATCGTGGGAACGAAATAGCGGGGATTTGGGATGTAGATTTTTAGGTCAGCGTCGGCCTCTTAGACAGCGGGTTTTTTGTTGAATCCGGGGCGCTCGCGCTGGCAAGATAATCGGCTCGGCAACCATTATGAGTGATCAAAAACGCGAATTGAATTTCGACCCGGCTTCGCTTTCGGCGAAAACCGCAGCATACGTTGGGAAGCGGCCATCCGCTGCCGCGCGCTCGTTCGCGTACTTAGTCTGGCTCGTGTTGTTCGCCGCGCTCGCGTCGGCATTTTGGGCGGGCGCGTTCAATCTGTTGGGCCGGGCGACAAAATGACGAGCCAGACTCCCGCCGCGTCGGCTCCACTCACAAGTTGCCTGCAGGTGTTCGTCAGCCGGCTGGGCCTGGCTGTCGATCCGGTCGCGCTCGCGCAGGAGCTCGCACTCGCCGGGCGTCCTGGGCTCGCACAGCTTGCCGAATCACTCGAAGCGCGCGGCCTGACGGCCCGCCTATACAGGGAGCCGCAGGCTCGCCTTTGGCCGCGTCGCCGGTTTGGCTTTTTGCAGGAGGGTTTCATCCGGTACGACGGCGGGCTCGCGTATCTCGTTCAGCAAAGCGGTGAGACGGTCGTCCTACATCACATCAGCCGAGGGCGGCTCGAGCTTTCGCGCGCCGAGTTCGAAGCCAGCTGGGATCGTCTTCTCATGGAAGTCGCCGAGCCCAGGCTCGTGGCCTTGCTCAAGGCCCGTCGCGCGATGATCTTCGCCGCCGTTTTGATTTCACTCACCGGTGTTTTGGCGGCGCTGTCGGTTCCGCAGTTTTATCGCGAGCTTTATGACAAGCTTCTGGCCGCGCGAGGATCAGGTCTGGCGAGTTTCGCGCTCGTGCTCATGTCGATCGCCTTCGTTCAGTCGGCAATCGCATACGCACGACGTTGGGTTCTCAGCCATTTTGCCGAGCGGTTCGACCGAGATCTGTCGGCGCACTTCATGAAGTGCGCGCTGTCGCAGCCGTTTGAAGAGGTGACGGACCGGCGCATGGGCGAGATGCACACTCGGTTGCTCGAAATCGCGACCATCCGGCAAGCGCGAAGCGGAACGCGAGTCACGGCCGTAACCGAAGTGCTGACGGTCGCGGCGAGCGCCGTGTTGCTCTTTTGGTACTCGCCCGTGATCGGCGTGTTCGCATTGCTCTTCGCGCCGATCGCGCTTGGCGCGCACTTCGCCTTGCAAAAACAAAATTTAAGTCTCATCAAGCGAAGCCTCGAACAGCAGAGCAAGGCGGGGAGCTATGTCGCCGAACTCATACGGGCGATCGGCACGGTCAAGGCCTCTCG
>DASUEL010000683.1:0-8841 GCA_036275095.1 Bdellovibrionales bacterium | reverse complement strand
AGGCGCGACCGTATAGCGGTTGCGGCCGCCGTTCTTAGATTGATACAGCGCCCGGTCGGCGCGCTTCAGCCAGCTGTCGGGCTTTTCATGCGGCATCCGTTGGGCGATACCCATCGAAACGGTAAAATTGAACCGGATATCGCCTTTGATGAACGTTTCGTTGCGAATACGGGTCATCGCGTTCTCGACCCTTTTTACCGCCTGTTCGACGGTGTGATTCGGGAGCAGAATCGCGAACTCCTCGCCGCCGATACGGGCCACGAAATCGTGATTGCCGCCGAACACGGACCGTAACATTTTGACACACTCCTGCAGGCAGAAGTCGCCGATGTCATGGCCGTAGCAGTCGTTCACTTTCTTGAAATGATCTATGTCGAGTGTGACGAGCGTCACGTGTTTCCCGGCTTCATCGGCCTCGCGGCAAAGCTTGCGCATTTGATCGTCAAAGCTGCGCCGATTGTTCGCGCCCGTCAGGTGGTCGAACTTCATCTCGTTGTGCGCTTCGGAAAGCTGCTTCTTCACGACATCGAGATTTTTGCGTACGTTTTCGGCGCGCTTGGTGCGGCGTTTTTCTTTTTTGGACTGAATCTGCACATAGGCGTCGATAAAGCTGCGGGATTCCGACTTCAGCACGTCGATCGAATTCGACTGGATCGCCTCGTGGAGCTGGTCGATGCGGCCTTTGATCTCGAGGTCTTCTTTGCGCTCGTCCGAAAGATCCTCGCCGAGCTGCTCCACGAAATCAAGAATGATGCGCCGGAAATCGTCGAAGGTGGTCTGTATATACGAGAATTCGGCGATGCGGTAACTACCGAAGTACTGGCGAAACTTGAAGAGCACTTTTTCTATATCTTTATCGTCGGTCTCGATGATTTCCTTGGCGAAGCGGTCGAGCTGCTCGCGCACGGCCCGCGGCGTATGCGAGTCGACTTCGATGAGGTGATTGTTGAGGATATCGATGATGTACAAAAGCGTCGCCCGGTCGTCGCTCAGATTCAAATGCTCGCGGCTATCCGCACGTTCGCGACCCCAGCGAAAATCGATTTGCTCGACCAGCTTTTGAACCCACTTTTTCAACGGCGGCCTCCTGCGAATTCCAATCGGATCCGACCTTACTGCATCGGCACATCGAGGCGCGGGTTTGCCGGGCCATTGGTCCTGGATTGGGCGGGTCCTGACGACGAGCCGGTTTCGTTGCGCGATAATGGCAAGAGCCATGATGAAACCGGTTCTCGACCTCTCGATGGGACATCCCGAATTTCTCGCGCCGTTCTGGATAGCCCAGAATGACACACGACTTTATCCCGACCGCGGAGACGCTTTTCGTTATTGCCCCGAGGGGCTCGACACCCTCAAGGACGCGATTCGTTCCGTTCACGCGGCTTTCGGCAATGCCATGACCGAGGGCGCGCACATCGTGATCGGAGGCGGAGCCACCCAGCTCATTCCGGCGACCGTGTACGCGCTCCGCCAAAAGGGTTTCGACTCCGTTAGCGCGCCGATTCCGTATTTTCCGGGTTTTCGAAACAGCGCCCAGCTGCTGGGCTTAAAATGGGCCGCCTCCGGCAGCGGCGAGCATGTCATCGAGTTCATCACCTACCCGAACAACCCCGACGGGCGTTTCTGTCAGCCCGCCTTCGAACAGAGCTACAAAGTCTACGACCTTTCGTACTACTGGCCGCATTATACGCCGACCAAATCTTTTTCGGCGGACGTGCTCATCTTCAGCCTCGCCAAGGTCACGGGGCATGCCGCCTGCCGCATCGGCTGGGCGATCGTTCGCGACAAAGACGTCGCGGCGCAAATGCATCGCTACGTGCTGCTCAACTCGATGGGCATCTCGCTCGAGAGCCAAACCGTCGCAAGCCAGATTCTGAGCGCCACCGCGGCCGATCCCGCGGGCTCCTGCATCGCATTCGCAAAAAGGAAACTCGAAGAGCGGCAGGCTCGCCTCAAAAACGTTCTCGGCCGCCATTCCGAATGGGAGCTCCTCAGCGAGTGGGGCCTATATGCTTGGATCAAATCAAAGAAACGCGGCGAGAACACCTCCGACTTGTTTCTCAAACGCTATGGCGTGCTCGGTCGTCCCGGCAGCGTCTTCGGCGTGACGGACGAGTACTTTCGCCTGAGCATGGGGGCCTCCGACTCCATATTCGATTCGCTGCTCGAGCGCCTTGCGTGAAAAAGCCCCGCGCGGCGGGGCCACGCGAGGCTTTGGGTCCTACCAATCCACTCTCCGTATCAGGTCGAGCTCAGTGCCCGATCCTCTCCATTCCGGTGCGGTAAGCGCCGAGCGGCGTCGGATCTTCAGTCAGGCCGTCGCGGTCCAAGTCGAGAATGTCGACACCACCCTGAAGAGCCGGGGAGCCCGGCTGGAGACGGTAATCGAAATTCATGAGCGAGTTGAAGAGCGGATCTGTAAACCGGCTCATCGGGTTCATGACGTCTTGGTTATAAGCCGCCTGCCACTCGGCAAGGCTCATGCGATTGTAGACGGTTCCGCCGAAGTACAGATTGTGGCGAAAGGTCACATCGCCGATGAGATTCGCCTCCTGATAGATCGCCTGCGCACCGTGGAAAATGTTGTTCGCGAAAACGATGTTCCGCCACATCGGCACGGTACCACCCTGCCCGCCCCAAAGAAAGATCGAGTAGGTGTTGTTCACGAACGTGTTGTTCGCGACGGTCAGATTCGCGGGAAGACCGCCGTCCCACGACGTCATCTTGAGGCCGAAGAAGCTGTCGCGAACGACGTTGTTGTGAACGCGCGCGCCGCCCTCATACAGTGCCAAAAAATTCAGCGCGGCACTGCCGATGTTGTAGAGCACGTTGTTCCGGATGGTGATGCGCTGCTGGAGCGGATTGTCGCCGGCATGATCGCCTTTGACGAAGATGCCGCCCGCGGCGTCGTGAATCGTATTGTACTCGAAAATCACATCCTCACAGTCATAGAGCATGATCGCCGACGAGTTCTGATGCGGGTTCGTGCCCGTGGCGCCTCTCGTTCCGTAAATGTTGTTACCTCGAACCAGAACGTTTCGCACGTACTCGAGACGAATGGCATTGTGGTTATCCTGCCATTCGGCGTTGATTCCACGAATCTCCATGTTCTGAATGATGACGTTTTCGGTTCCCCACACGACCATGGGACCCGTGTCAGGGCGGCTGCGCACGTTGGTCTCATCGATGTAAAAGCCGTCCCACACGATGTAGTGCGAGTCCCAAACTCCCGCGACCGGGCCGGTGCCGTTCGTCGACTGAAGCGTCACGCGGCCCTCAGCTTTGATCACGATCGGCCGGCCGGGCGTGCCGCTGTTGACCGGATTGAACGCGGGCACGTAGCGCGATTCGCTTCCCGACGAAGCATTGTAAATGCCCGCGCGCACGATGACGATATCGCCTGCGTTGGCTGCCTCGGCCGGATTCGGCGACGCGCGATTGGTGCTGCCCCAAACGGCGCGGCCGAGCGAGGCCCAAGGCCGGGCGCTGCTGTTCTCAGCGCGCGTGATGGAGTCGTTGCCGTTCGCGGCGTCCACGTAGAGAAATTTCGCGCCTTCTGCCGGAGTCGTGGGAACGTCCCAGAAATCCGTCGTCGGCATTGGTGACGGAGCCGGCGTCGGCATTGGTGAAGGAGTCGGCGTGGGCATTGGAGTCGGCGTGGGCACGGGAGCCGGAGTCGGCGTGGGCTCCGGAGCCGGAGTCGGCGTCGGTTCGGGTGACGGGCAAGGCCTTCGCCGGCTGCAGCGCCGCCCGTACGCATCGACATATTCTTGATCGGGTTCCTCGAAGCTCAGCTGCGACGAAGAAGGCATTAGGCCGTTACAACCAACGTTTGCGAGGCCGGCCGTGGCCAATATCAAAACGAGCCAGAATGCGCGAACCATAAATCCCCCCATGGTTTGCAGACAGTTCTATGTCAGAGCAAGGCCCGGGCCTGCCAAATCCAATAAAACGCCAACGGGCGGCTAGAAATGTTCACTTTTTGATTTCTAATCATGCAGGCTATGTTTAATAAGTCCTATAAACAGTTATTTTTAGACGTTTAATGGCGAAAATCTTCTATATCGTGTTCACTAACTAAAGTCTTAGCAGGTGAAATCACAGCTCTTCCGATATATATTAAGGAGACCAACCCGACCCAAAGGTGGACCTTGGAAACCGAACGCCCCGATCCCTTTCGCTATCACGACGCCACTCAGTTTCTATCCGATTTCTTGAACTACAAGAGAACGTCGGACGCAGAGTTCTCCGTGCGCAGGCTGGCGAAGAACGCCGGCGTTTCGATCGGCTACATCTCGAACATCTTGCATGGAAAACGCAGGCTCACGCCGAAGGGCCTCAAAAAACTCGTCGGACACTTGGCGCTGAATCGCGCCGAGGCCGCCTACATCGCGCGTCTGTCGGAGGCCACGCTCTCGACGTCGCTCGAGGAGCGCAAGAAGGCCCTGAGCCGACTCCAACGCTTCCATCAGTATTCGGAGCTCAACCCGAAAGACAGTGAGCTCTTCCGCTACTTTTCGAAGTGGTATCATCTCGCGATTCGCGAGATGGCGACTCTCCCCGGTTTCAAACTCGATGCGAAGTGGATTCAGGGCCGTCTCAAGACGACCGTCAAACTCGAAGAGCTCGAGAGCGCGCTCGAGTTCCTCGTCGGCGCCGGCTTTCTCAAACGATCCGATCGCGGGCGTGTCGAGCGTCCGACCAAGCGGCTCGAAGCACACTCCGCCGTTTTGAGTGTCGCGATGACGCAGTTTCATCAACAGACTCTCGCGTTGGCCGCGAACGCGCTCACTGACACGCCGTCGGCTGAGCGGCACTATCTGGCGCACACCTTCGCCGTCAGCCGCTCCGATTTTGACAAGGCCCGCGACATTCTCAACGAGGCACTCGAAAAAATCGCGAAGCTCGGCGGCACCGGCCCCAAGCTCGAGTCGGTGTATCAAGTGTCGATGACTCTTTATCCTTGGACGCGCGCACCCGCCGACCCGGGTGCGGACGGAGGCGCCAATGACTAAGTTGAACATTCGCCAGTATCTGAGCCTCGCGCTCTCCACGTTCCTGCTCCTCGCCTATACCAACTGCGGGCCAAACGCGATTTTCTCGGCGCCCGGCAATAGCCGCGACGAAGGAACCAACGCGGGATCCACTGTCGGTAATCCCAAGTTCGTGTTTCAGGTCGCCGGTTACGCGCGCGACATGACGGTCGAATTATGCGTGCGCGATTTGCGATTCGATATCGAGCCCGGTCCGACCTACAACTACGTGCCGGCCAACTTGCGCTACGCCTGGCCGGTCACGGGCGGCCCGCTCAGCCTCGGAGCCGATCTCGACGGCTCCACGTACACAAAAATAAATTTCGTGCTCGCCGATGATTGCGGCATGGGCGCCGGCCTGCGAGTGACCAACCCCGAAGGCACATTCTCCGTCGCTTCGGGCCTGATGACGTTTCGAGGCCGCATCGACACGAGCGGCCCGGGCGGCATTATCGAATTTCGCTTGAGCGATCTCGAAGCGGGCCTTGGCGGCAGCAGCTCCGATCAGGAGCTCGCCGACAGCCTGCTTTCACATACCGGAACGTTTTGATTGCCGTTACTCGCGGCCGAACAGCACGGTCTGCAGCGCTTCCCACTCCGCGGGCTGAGGCAGCGGCCCCTGATTCCATGCCCAGTCGGGATCACCTCGCGTAGCCATTCCTTCTCGGCACGGCTGCCCCTCGTGCTCATGCGCCGGCGGCTCCGCTGGATACCAGCGTCCGTCGAGCTCCTCAAACGCCAGCAGCCGCGAAACCATGAACGGCTTTTCGCAAACCCGGCAGCGCGCGATCAAAAACTCGTTGGGTTCGATCATGATCAGGTGATCGAGCGCGACGTTGGCGAGCTCGGTCAGAAGTGCCAGCTCCCCCGCCACGGCCGTTTCGGACTTCGCGAGAGCCCGAAGCTTCGCGCCGATTTCGAGTAACTGCGTCAGCCGTTGCCGGTTCGAGTATTCAAAACTCATTTCCGGAGTCCGCGCGAGAAAGCGGCGCACGCGGGCGAAAAGCTCGTTCGCGACCCGAAGCTCCGGCTCCGTCAGATGAGCGCTCAGGAGGGGTTGCAGCGCCGTCTGTGCGGCATTTAAATTTTCTTCAGTCATCATAAAATTCCGTTCAAATTTACCCAACATTTGGTGCCGAACGCGCCCGCCATAAACGATTACATTTACCCGCGGTCCAGTCAAAATGATACCGCGTTCGAGACGCTTTACAGGCCACCCGGCCGCTACATATGATGAGCCATGCGCGCGCTGAAGTTCGTGTTTTTGACAACCATGATGGCCGTCTCTTTCGGCTCGGCCGCGTCGCTCGCAGCGACGGAAGCGGTCGGCCATCGCGCGACGATGCTCTTCGCTCCCGAGAACACGTTGGCCGCGATCGAAAAAGCGATCGAGCTTGGCGCGACAAGCATCGAGCTCGACGTGCGCCAGACTCGTGACGGCGCTTTCGTGATCATGCACGACGCAACCGTTGACCGCACGACTGACGGCACCGGCGCCGTTCGCGAGCTCTCGCTCGCCGAGATTAAGTCGCTCGACGCCGGCATCAAATTCGGAGCCGAATACCAGGGTGAGCGCGTCCCCACCCTGAGTGAAGCGTTGGCGGCCCTGCGCGGCCGCGCGAAACCCGACATCGACTTCAAAGAAGGCGAGCTCGCGAATCTGCGCAAGGTCCTCGAGACAGCCGGACTCAGTCAGCCTTTCAGCGGCACGTTTTTGGGCTCGACCGAACAAATGATCGAAGTCCGAAGGTGGAACGTGCTCGAGCCGCGGCCGACGTCGTCACTTAAAGGCATGACCTTGGAGGGCGTGATCAAGAAAACCGATGCCAGAGTGATCAACGTACCGGAGCTTCAGTTTTCGAAGCCGTACATCAACGAGATTCGCCGCCTGGGACGAAAAAGTTTCGTCAACGTCATTCTCAATCGTCCGTTCGAAGAAGCCCGCCTGCGCCGCGTGGCGGAGGCCCGGCCCGACTACATCCAAACCGACCGGCTCGATTTACTGATTCCAATTTTGAAGGAGCTCGAATCGCAAACGGTCCTGATTGACGAAAACCCCGCCCATTCGTCAATGCCCTCGCCCTCGCGGACCCGGTGATTTTTTCAGCGCCGGCCTAAAATCAAATCAATTCAACCGCCCGCGCTTCGAAGTCTGCGGGCCGTTTCGGGGGCTTAATCATGTCATTAGAAATATTGATTATACCGTATGCGATCAAATAATTTTATTTAATTGAACCGAAACCGTAGATTCCGAGGCGTTCTCGCGGATGGTCCGCGAAGCCAAACTGAACGTATCCAGGAGTCACAAATGAAAAACGCAATCGTCTCTTTGTTCATGATCCTCGCCGGTCTCTCGGCGAACGCCACCAGCCTGCATCCCGACACCTTCGCGCAGGTCGCCCAGCTCACTGAAATCAAGCTCGATCCCCAGTACAGCAAACAAATCGTTTCCGCTCAGATCTATGTCAATGAAGTCAGAAAGACCATCAAGCTCGTGATGCAGCACTCACGCGAGTGCATGGGCCGCCCCGGCCAGCCTTCCGTATGCCTCGGCTTCCCGTCTGATGAAGTCATCGAGCTCCCGCTCGTCGCGAAAACCAAAACGGCTTGCGGCTCGACGATCTACATCGCCCGCGAAGACAATCGCCGTGCCGACGGCCTTCTCCAGGAACTGCGCGTCCTCGATCATCGCACGATGACTTGCGAGATCATGCTCCCGCGCGGCCGCATGACCCACGTTCAGCTTCTTCAGAGCTGGTTCAACCGCATGCAAGGCGGCGTCTCGAACTTGAAATCAGAGTTCTCAGGCCCCGCGCTCAGCAACTTCCGTTTCAGCATGTAATCAAAAATTTTAGCGCCGGCCCTCAAACGGACGGATGGGCTGGCGCTAATTCCCATAATTAACGACCGCCATTAACTTTAGGAGATTGAAAATGAAAGTCCTATTCATCGCCCTCGCCCTCTTCGGAAGCACGATCGCCAACGCGACCACGCTGAATCCGCACCTGTACACCCTCAAGACCAGCCTGCAAGTCACGGAACAGTCCCCGAACTATCCGTACGGCATGGTCGAAAGCGCCGAGCTCTCGATCAACAGCGTGCTTCGCACGGTGAAGCTCAAGCTGAAGTTCCCCCAGATCTGCCCGCGCCCGAAGCCGGGACAAGTCGCCTGCCTCGGGATGTCGATGGAAGACCGCGTAATCGAAGTCCCGATGCTCTCCAACGGCGTTATCGGCTGCGGCTCGACCCTCTACGTAGGCCAAAAAGACCAGCGTCCCGTTGACGGAAATTTCATTCGCATTCGCGTGCTCGATCATAGCACGAGCACCTGCGCCCTGTTCGCGCCGAACGCAATGACCCAGGTTGAGGTCATCGAGGTCACCTCGGGCATGGCTCACCCGGTTCGCCAATACAAGCTTCTCTTTCTCGGTGGAAAGCTCTCGAACCGCACGGATCGCATGTAATCAAATTTTTTCGATTGGAAGGCGGTCTTGCGCAACCTGGATGCGCAAGGCCGCTTTCACTTCGGGCGGCGCACGCCGCAGACCCGGCAAATATAGATCATAGGCCGGAAGAAATTTTCGAACGTACGCTTCGACTTCATCGCGCGACATTCCGCTCTTCCCGCCTTGTTTCATCCGCTCCTCGGCCTCAACGCGCCAATCAATGACAAACTCGTTTTGCAGAGGATCCAGAAATACGAACGCATCCAGAAGCCGCGTCCATGCTTCATACGCCCTAAGGCGATCGTTCACGTCACGCAGATAGGGCTCCGCAATCGAGCTTCCATCGACTGGAGTGAATCCAA
>DASUEL010000682.1:0-3086 GCA_036275095.1 Bdellovibrionales bacterium | reverse complement strand
ATTTGGGTGGCCGCGCTCCGCGAGTTCGTGATGGCGGGCAATCGCGCGATCTTCGTGATCGGAAATCACGATCTCGAGCTCCACTACCCAGGCGTTCAGGCGGCGATTCTCGAGGCGCTGGCACTTCCGCCGGAATGGGTTTCGAATGTCGTGTTCAACGAGTTTTTCTATTTGTCGAATCAAGATACGTTGATCGAGCACGGCAATCAGTACGACCCGTATTGCGTGTGCCAGAATCCGATTAGCCCGTTCATTCAGAAGTTCAACAGGATTGAAGTGCGCCAGCCGTTCGGAAACCTCGCGAGCCGCTATATGATCAACGGCATGGGTTTTTTCAATCCGCACGCCGACTCGAACTACATCATGTCCCTGGGAGAGTACGCGCGCTTTTTCGTGAAATACATGGCGCGCACCCAGCCTCTCATTATCTGGACGTGGTTTTGGGGTGCTAGCATGACGCTGTTGCAGTCGTTTCTCGATCGTTTACTGCCAGAGGTGAAAGATCCGCTCCAGATCGAAGACAAAGTCGAAGAGATCGCGCGCAGGGCGAATGCAACTCCACGGATGGTGAGAGAGCTATTGGAGCTGAAGGTGCATCCGGCCTCGAGTTATCCGCTGGTCATCGCGCGCGAGCTATGGCTCGATCGCGCATTCATCGTTCTCGTGTTCTTCATGGTGACATATCTCGTGTTTGTGACCGTGAAGCTGATGTGGTCGATCTCGCTCTTCTGGCTTTTCATTCCGCTTTTTTTGTTCTTGCCGTTCTTCATCTTCTACGCGAAGTCGATTTCGAGTAAGACCTTTGCGTACAAGGAGCCCAAAGAAGGAGTGCTGACGACGGCGGCCCACATCACGGGCGCGAAGCGGATCGTCTATGGCCACACGCACATCATTCGACATGAAATGATCGGTGAGGTCGAACATCTGAACTGCGGAACGTGGTCGCCGGCGTTTAAAGACGTCGAATGCACCCTGCCATACGGACAAAAAAATTTCGTTTGGATCGAACCCGATGAAGAGGGTGGACGCCGGGCAACATTGTTCGAATTCCTTGGAACTCGGGCGCGCCCGGTGTTTAGACAGGCTCCACAGCTCAAGCGACACAGTCGCCGCGCGTCGTCGTAGGCGGCGGAATGCGCCGCGCCAGCCCCGAGATAAATTGCTTATTGCAGTTTCACCCTGCTTATAATAGTTCTCAATTCAGTTTTATTACCTTTGGAGGAATTCAAATGGCTGATGTATTGGTCGTCACAAGCAAAGTTAAGAAGTTCATCAAGGAGCGCGGGGAGTGCAACACCTCAGCCGAAACCATTACCCAACTGAGCAAAGCCGTAGAAGCTCTTTGCCAAAAGGGTATTGAAAGCGCGAAAGCTGACGGCCGCAAAACCGTCATGGCTCGCGACATCAACATCGACCACATCTAAATTCGACTCCAGCCGCAGCGGCTGGCGGGTTTATTGAGATATAGAAAAAGGGTCTTCATTAGCGAAGACCCTTTTTTATTGCTTTAAAAGCTTTTGGAGTTGGTCCCAATCAAGAATTTCGACGCCAAGCTCGCGCGCCTTATCGAGTTTGGAGCCGGCCTCTTCACCCGCGACCACATAGGTCGTCTTTTTACTCACGCTTGAGGACACCTTCCCGCCATGTTGCTCGATTAGGGCCTGAACCTCGGGCCTTGGAAGCGGGAGCGTTCCCGTGATGACGAAAGTCTGCCCGGTGAGGCCCCCGCCCGATTTCGCGATTTCAGCAAAGCGGACTCCGGCCTTTTGGATTTCTTTGATTTCTTTGAGTAAGGCTTTTTGGCTAAGCGCGGTGTGTACCGATGCCGCCACTTTTTCGCCGACACCCTCGACGTTGAGAAGCTCCTCTTCAGAGGCCTTCAATAAAGCGTCGAGCGAGCCAAAGTGGCGCGCCAGGTCTTTCGCCGTCTGCTCGCCCACGAACCGGATGCCGAGCGCGAAAATAAAACGGTCGAGTGTGGAGTCACGGCTCTTTTCGATGCTCTCCAAAATGTTCTGCACCGATTTTTCGCCCTGGCGCTCGAGTGTGATCAGAGATTCGTGATCGAGTTTATAAATGTCGGAAAACGACTTCACGCGGTCCGTGTCGACGAGGATTTCAATCATGCGGTCTCCGAGCCGCTCGACGTTCATGGCCCTGCGCGCGACGAAATGCTTGAGCGACTCTTTGATGCGGGCGGGGCAGACGGGATTCACGCAGCGAAGCACCGCCTCGCCTTCGTTCTTTTCGGCCGGCTGGCCGCAGACGGGGCACTTGCGCGGGATCACGAAGGGTTTCGAGCTGGACTTGCGCTTCTCGATTACGACCCGCACTACTTCGGGGATGACGTCGCCAGCGCGCTGAATGATCACGTGGTCACCGACACGAACGTCTTTGCGGTCGATCTCGTCTTGGTTGTGAAGGGTGGCATTGGTCACGGTCACGCCGCCCACTTCGACGGGGTTCATGATTGCGACGGGCGTGAGCGCGCCGGTGCGGCCAACTTGAATGGCGATCTCCTTCACGACGGTCTCGGCCTGCTCGGGCTCGAATTTGGCGGCGGTCGCCCAGCGCGGGCTGCGGGCAACGAAGCCAAGCTCCTCTTGAAGTGCCAGGTCGTTGACCTTGACCACGATGCCATCGATGTCGAACGGGAGCTCGTGCCGTATCTCGTGAATGAGGTGATAATACTCGACGGCCTCTTTCGCCGATTCGCACGGACGGGTGAGCTCGAGCTCTTTGCGGCCGATCTTATATTTTTGATGGATGATCGACGGAACGCCCAGGGACGCGATCTTCGCCTCGAGCTCCTCGTGAGTTTTGAACTTGAAGTCAGTGTACTCGCCGGCCGCGTAGCCGAAAAAGCGCAAGGGCCGGGAGGCCGCGATTCGAGGATCGAGCTGGCGCACCGTGCCCGCGGCGGCGTTTCGCGGGTTCGCGAAGGGCACTTCTCCGGCCTCTTGCTGGGCTTCGTTCAAAGCTTTGAAATCGCTTTTGAACATCAGGACCTCGCCCCGCACCTCGAAAAGTTTTGGAGGTTTTGGCACGGACAGTTTGAGCGGGATCGAGCGAATCGTTTTGATGTT
>DASUEL010000681.1:0-3275 GCA_036275095.1 Bdellovibrionales bacterium | reverse complement strand
CAGGTGACTTTCGAGCGGCCGGGCGTAGATCCCGTCGAGGTTGTCGGTAACGGGCAGGACCGTGAATTTTCTCAAAGTGAGCTGCTCGTCGACTTCGCTGACGTACACGGCGGACTTTTCGACCCCTTGGGCGAAGGCCGTCCCACTGATGGCCAGGATGAAAATCGCGGTGATGATGCGCATCTCTATTAGTTTGCCCGCTCCCGCGCGAAATGGTCAATTTCGCTTCAAGAGAGGCCACATTTTGGCCGATGGACTGTGTGATGAAGCCCGCGTTTCTGTTTCTCTTCACGACTTTCGTCTTGTCATTGGCTTGGGGCCAAGCGGAAGTCATTCTGCTCAATCAGACAGGCTCGAGTGAACGCGCATCTCCCGAGAGCTCCGGCCGTTACATGGTCAAACCGCGCGCTTCGAAGCCGAAGCCCTCGTCGGCCGCGCAGCCGCCTCCGACTCCCGTGCCCGCCGCGGCAAACGCCGTGGAGGAGACGCAGCCCGAAGCCACCGATACGCAAAAGATCATCGAGCAGGCCACCACGCTCCCGAAAGTGGCGCCCGATCCGGCGGAAACAGCTGAAAGAGACGACGGCGGCACGTTTTTGGAGCGCGCGCGTGACTCGATCATGGGCGGCGCGCCCGATGTGCTCGATGAGTACCGTTCGTACCTGCAGCCCGACGACATCCGCCGCAACTTGATCGAGATTCATCTCGCGCCCATGCTCATCTACAACGATTCGGTTTCACCGTCGTTCGCCCGCTCGTACAACAACGCCATGCCGGGACTGTATTTTTCAAATGACATCTGGTTCACCATGTTCTTCGGTTTGAACACGACTTATCGCGCGAGCCTCGGCGGCTCGGTTTCGAACAACGTCGCGAACACCTCGTATGTGGCCGCGAGCCACGAGTGGGCCTCGATCGGCTTGCGCTTCCGGCGATTCTACGGGTTTGGCAAAACGGTGCCTTCGCTGAACTTCGGCCTCGATGTGCGGGAATATCAGTTTCGCGTGCCCTCCGACGATCCGGTTCGGGTGAAGACGAAGTCGACGAGCGCGGTCGTCTCGCTCGAGGCGAACATTCCATCGAGCAGCCGGTACTCCGCGACCTATCAACTCTCGATCATGCCGTGGACCCAGCACAGTGAGTCGAGCGCCGGCGGCGCCGTTTTGTCGGGCGCGCAAAGTACCAACTTCGGCTTGGGCGGCGCGATTGGCGGTGAGTACAAACTCGAGCGCACGAGCCGCATCTTTTGGAAGCTCGAGTACGAGCTTCAGCGCTCGCTCTTCAGCGGCAGCGCGAGCGGCGCGGATCCGGTCTCCGGCGCGACGCTCACGAACGTGCCTGTGAGCAACGGCTTCGTTTTGTTTCATTTCGGCTATATCTGGGCCAAGTGACGAGCATGAAAACCGTGCCGGGAGTCGCCGCCCTGCTGCTGTTTCTGGGGCCCGGGCCGGCGCGAGCGACCTGTGCCGAAGACGCCGGCGGCAGAAGCCTCAGCGCGGTCTGCGAAGCGGCGATGAGCGATCCCGAATTCAAGAAAGTCTGTGACGCCGTTCCCGAGTACCTCCGCCTCGAGTGCGCGGGCGGTTACACCAACCTGACGGATTGGCTGCGGCTTCGGGGGCCGATCAGCGGCGTCTACAAGGGCTCCGTCGAAACGGCTTCCGATGCGTTGGGCCTGGTGGCTTCAGGGGCGAAGTACGCCGCTCGTGCCGCTTGGAACGGCTTTTTCGGGCCGCGGTGGAAAGGGGTGCGCGGAACCGCGCACGAACTGAATCTCCTTCGGCGGGTCCTCGCCGGAGAGCGGCTCGACCCGGCCGAAGTGGCGGCCATACAGCGAGCGCCGGAAAAAACTCCGTCTCCTCCCGCGAAGGGCGTATCTCAACTTGAATTCGATTTGATGCCGGTTTTGAAGATTCTCACGGGGTTCTCTCCTCAGGAAGTTCAAGCTGTGAAAGACCGGATCGCGGAGTTCCTGCTCGATCAGACTCTTTCATTCGGGTGCATGCGGCCGGAGGCTCAGCAGGAGGTCACGTTCCGGGTGTTGACGGAGCTCGCGTTTCCTCCGGCGTTGGCACTCAAGTTCATCTCGCTCGCGCGAAAGGCCAAATCATTGGTGCACTTTTACGAGCTGATGGGCGACTCGACGGCCGACTTAATGCGCATCGCGGAGTCGCTGCCGTTTCCGCGGTCAGTCGGGAGCCCGAAGTACCGGGCTTCGATGTTCAAGCTGTCCGATGTCATTCCCGTCGAAAAACGCGCAAGCTCATTCGTCGTCGAGTTTACTGAGACCGGTCACGTGACCACTCGGTACTTCGATGCCAAAGGCGTCGCGCGCATGACGAACGGTACGGTCGCGGGCCGGGTCAGCTCGGCGCCTGAAATCGTGCTGAACAAGGGCGAACAGTTCGTCATTGAAACGTCACCCGAAGGCTATCAGCAGTTCGCGAAATTCATCAGCGGGCGCGACGGCAAGTTCTCGTTGGCGTGCTCGCGCGAGGCGAGCGAAGCCTTGCGCGCGGCCGGAATTGATTTGAAGTTGCCTCAGATTCCGACGACGAGCCGCCTTTTCAACTCGCTTGCCGACGCTTCGAGAACTCAATCGATTTCGGGTGTTCAAGTTCGCGCCGTTCGAGGTGGGCGCGTCGAAGCCGCCATGCAGAGCCGAACCGCGGCGATGGACCGATTCGCCTTCAGAATGGTACGGACGATGGCTGGCGAAGGCGCGGGCTTCGTGTTGGTCTTGGATGTCGCGAAAGAGGAGCGCTAAAGCGGCATCGACTTGGCTTTTTGCTTCTTCTTCTGCGCGCGCCGCCACAGCCAAAAGACGATGAGCGCGGCGATTCCGAGCAGTATATAAATCTGGATCTTCTTCGCCACGGACAAGACGGTGTCCATCTCGGAGCCGAATTTGTAGCCGATGTAAACCCAGATCGGCACACTTAGCAGTGCGGCCAGCCCGTCTTGGAACAAGAAGACGATTGGGCGTACTTTCAAAATTCCCGCGGTCAGGTAGATCGGCGCGCGCAAGCCCGGCAGAAAGCGAGCCGTGAAACAGATTTTATTCGCGTTTTTTTGAATGGCCTGCTCGGCCTGAACGATGCGCTCCTCGGTAAAGATGCGCCGGAACACCGGCAGCTGAAACACGCGGCGCCCGTACTTTCGTCCGATCATGAATAGCAAAACGTCGCCCATCAAAACGCCGATGTAACCCGCGACGTAAGCCCCGGGCAGCGAGATGCTGCCGGCGGCGGCGAGCATGCCCGCCGCGATCAGCG
>DASUEL010000680.1:0-13065 GCA_036275095.1 Bdellovibrionales bacterium | reverse complement strand
CTCGGAGTGCTGAACGCCGGCACCCGCCGTCATCCATTGCACGTCGCCCTCCCCGTAACGGCCCGCGGCGCCGAGGGAATCCGCGTGGTCGACGTAGCCCTTTCGCACGATCGTGATCGTCTCGAAGCCGCGATGCGGGTGCACCGGAAACCCGGGTACTTCCGTGCCGTGATACATGCGAAAGCCGTGCTTGGGCTCGAAGTCCTGCCCGAGGTCCCGGCCGTCGAGCAGCGAGGCTTCGGGCCCGAAGGCGGCCGTACCTTTCGGATACAGATCGTGATGATGCACGCAGAACAGAAACGGCTCCTGCACCGCCCACTGAAATCCGAGCTCGAACCGATTCTTGATCATAAACTCTCCGCTCAAAGGTTTCGCGCCACGAAGGCCCCACAGGTACTTCGAAGCGCCGGCGAGCGCTCCGAGGCCGCTGAGCGCCAAAAGTGAAGTTACCACGCGGCGGCGGCCGGCGACTTGAAGTTTAGACATATCTTAATCTTCGTACGTCGCGCCCGCGAGTTCAATGCGCGCCGAAGATGATGTTGGGCTAAAGGCGGGGCGCGATGCGGCGGCCCCTTGGTGTTGCCTCAGATTCGCCCGCGCGTTAGTCTCCGCCCATGCAAAAGAAAAGAGTCGACGGAAAGTCCCCGCGTAAGGTGAAAACCAAGAAAGCGAAAAAGAAACAGAACCGCGCCCCGGCCCGCCATTGGAACTGCGAGTATTGCCTGGCCCCGATCAGTGAGGGCAAACCGCACGATTGTGTCCCAATGACCGAGCAGGAGCTATTTGCCGACGTGGCTGAAGATTTGCGAGACGCGTTCAAGACCTTGCGCGCGGAAGCATCGCGCTTCGGCGAACAGCGCATCTACAACAACGCGCGGGCCGTGATGTTTTCACGCCGCGTTTGTTACATGTTCGTTCGCCCGAAAAAATCGTATTTGGAGCTTTGCTTTTTTTTACCGCGCAAAGAGCTGAGCGGATCCATTCACCGGGTCGCTCCGGTATCAAAAACGAAGCTCGCGCATACGGTAAAGCTCGTGCACTCCGATCAAGTCGAGGCTCCGCTCACGCGGTGGCTGAAAGAGGCGTTCGATTCCGCGCAGTGAGCGGCTTAGAAGCCCGAGGCGACGGCCGCACGGCACGAGCCGCCGGAAGCCGCGGCCTTGGCGCGCGCGCGCTCCGCGGCCAGGTTTTTGTGCGTCAACAGCAGCGAGTACTCGGCCTTGCGAACCTCGAACTTCATGCCGTTGAGCGCGACGATCTGCTGGTTCGCGGCCGCCTTCAGCTCCTTGAACTCCTGGCGTGAAAGCTCGCGCTTCTTGCGGCGCTGTTTGGCGGCGGCGGTTTTCTCCAGCTCGGCGGCCTTCAGCGCCTCGATCTCCTGCATTCGGCGATGAAGCTCGACGAGGCTCGTTCGCGTGGTCGAAGGCACCGTCTGAACCCGCGGCGACAAAAGCGCGATGAGACGAGACGAAGAGTCAGCCTCCGCCATTATGTAACGAACGAGCTTCGCGGCGTACAGATCGGGTTTCGCTTTATCGAGATAAACTGCGTCTAGAAACCGCTCCCCGCTCTTGCCTTGAGCGCGCACGATCGACTCGAGCTCCGCGAGCGAGACCACCGGGCCCGTCTCGCTCGTGTACCGGCGCACGACTTCGAGAGACGTCAGGCCGGGAAGCTTTTCGCTCAGCTCATCGAAGATCAACGATGTCACACGGTGTTTGAGGTCGTATCCCATGAGCTCGCGCCTGAGCGTATCGAGCGGGCGCAGGGAAGAAGTGTTCAGCTCACGTGCCATTTTCCAGCGCTCGCGCGAAACCTGATACCAAGCGACCGAGCCGCCAATGAGCAGGCCCCAGGGGACCACCGCCGAAATACCGGCCAGCACGGGCTCCCCGATTGCCGTCAAGATCGGCGGCAGAATAAAGGTGTCCAGTATTTCGGTCATGACTATGGCTTTCGCGGGAGCAGTGCCGACCGTCTTCAATATGTCCTGCATGGCCCCCATTTGCTTGAACTTGAGAAGCGCGATGTTCTTCGCGCGCTGAAGCATCGTCGCGTCGGCTTGCGGGTTGGCCTGTATATATGCCGCGACGAACTGCTCGGCCTGGGCCTCGAGGTCGCGCTCATAAGTAATTTCTTGAGCCGGCGCCGGTTGCGCGACGGCGAATTGAAAAATCGTGAGGAAAGCTAACAGTATTGTGCGAATCATGCGGAGTGACCCTAGAGCAAGTCCTACGCCACGGGATGGTTTCACATCCGTTTGGATCAGTCCGGCTTTACCGGGAGCGCGGGAGTCACGGCGAACGGCCACTTGAAAAACCGTGAAACCCAAGTGACATTTCTCGAGAGATACGCGATCATTTCCATGTAAAAACTAGGCGGCAATAGCTCAGTTGGTAGAGCATTAGCTTCCCAAGCTAAGGGTCGCGGGTTCGAATCCCGTTTGCCGCTCCAAAAACCAACCAAAAGGCAGAAGTGTGGTCATGAAAGCCTTCCCCCTTTTTTGGTTGGGTGTTGAACCCAACGCTTGGGCGTTGGGGCCCCGCTCCCTGCGGTCGCTCACTTTCAAAAGGCAGAAGTGTGGTCATGAAAGCCTTCCCCTTTTTTTGGTTGGGTGGTGAACCCAGCGCTTGGGTGTTGGGGACCCCGAGCGTTTAGGGCTGCGAGGTCCGCTCATTCGATGAGCAGGTGCGCGGGTTCTTCGGAGTTTGTGGCGCGCCCGTTTTCTGAAGCTTTTTCAAGAGCGCCAGGAGTGGCCTAAGAGAGCGGCGCGCTCGTGGTAAAATCCTCTCGGCCTACGGCTCGACGGGAGTTTCCAAGATGTCCGTTTTCAAATATTTGGCAGTCGTCTTCTTTTCAGTGAATGTCGCGCAGGCCGCTGTTTGCACGATTCCTGAGAATGATGATCTCGGGGTCGATGAAGCCACCCGCCGCGCGTGTTTGAGCATCGGCTCGTTCGCAGCGGAGCCGCCGCAGCTCTCGCCTGCGGACATCGTTCAAGGTCCTCCGGGCAAAAACGACTTCAACTCGCGCGCTCACGTTCATTGCCGTTTCTTCGCGCGGGAGCAAGGCGGAAGCAGCGCCAAGTTTCGCTGCTATCGCACGAACGAAAATAACGTCCTCTTCAACAACGACGGCGAGCTTCGGCCCGAGGCCGCGCGCGTGGGCGTGCACGGCGCCGCCGACGAAGACTGGCTCTATGATGCGCGCGGAAATCTCCTGAAGAATTCCAAAGGCAAGCCTGAGAAGGCCGACGTATTGAAGGTGCGTTACTCAGACGGCACCGAACGAAACCGGGAGAACTTCACGACCGCGGCCGCCGGGCGCATCATGTGGGCGCTCGGGTTTCCCTCCGAGCGCTTCTACCCGGTCGCCAAAGTGACGTGCTTCGGCTGCGGCTCGCACCCCTTTCGCGACGGCCAAACCGGGCCGTTGAACGGCCGCTCGAGCGACTTCGAGTTCGCGACGATTGAAAAGAAATATCAAGGTCCCCGCATCATGAAAGAACGGGGAAATACCAAAGCGTGGAAATGGAGCGAAGCCACCGCGCTCGTTCCGGCTCGTGGCCGCGATATTCAGACCGAGTACGAAGAGCTCGTGCTTCTCGCCAACCTCTTCCACATCGTCGAAGAGCGCGGCAGCCAACATGTTCTCGTGTGCGACCCGGGCGCCGTCGACAAGGGCACTCGAGAATGCAAAAAACCTTATCTCATGATTCACGATGTGGGCGCAGCCTTTGGAGCGCGCATTCCCCGCCGCATGAGCGGAGCCGCGAAGCCCAACAACCCGCGCGGCGACTACGCGGCCTATAAACAGGTCACGGTGCTTTCGAAAAACTGCGAGCTCACGCTCAAAGCGGGCGGCCTCGCGCACGTTTCCGAAGCCGCGCGCGAAGCCTTCGTTCGGCGCCTGGACCGGCTGACGCCGCAGCTTCTCCGCTCGGCCCTCGAAGCTTCGAATTTCTCGCACGTCGACAAGCCCTTCCGGGCGCGAATCGCGAAGTCTGAAAAGCTTTCGGGCGCGGCGCTCGATCAGCACGTGCTCGAGCTCTGGCAAAAACTCATTGAAGAAAAATTCGATCAAGTCAGGTCGGCGCGCTGCCGCTAGGCGTGCCTTGATGAAAGAGCAGGCGCCGATTTACGCGCGCCGCCGATTCGGGTAGCCGGCCCTCGACCGCGATCACATTTTGAAACGTCGACTCACTTGATTCTTCCATGGCCTCGAGTCTTCACACAAAGAACTGGATTTGCAGACACACGTGCGTCTATCATTTTCGTACCGCAACGAAAGGAACACCCATGCGCTATGTCGTCGCACTCGTGCTGCTTGCAACCGTTCACGCTCAGGCCGAAGACGTTTTCAAAATCGAAATCGGCCGCAACTACAAAGACTATTCGCACGGCGATTTACAACGCCGGGTTTGGGAGCTTGAACGCGCCGTTTGGCAGCTCCAGCAGAAAGTGTATCAGCTCGAGAGCCACAAGCCCGTGGCGGCCGCTGACACCTGGCTTTGCACGATTACCGCGATGGGGAACACGTACACCGGCACCGGCGCATCTAAGGCCGTCGCGACACAAAAGGCGGTCGAAGCCTGCAAAAACGCGCGGGGCGGCGACGGCTTTTTCTGCAAAGACGCCAAGTGCGAGCAGTGATTATTGAGGCGAGACCTTCCATATGTTGCCGCTATCGGTGGCAACATATAGGCTGCCGTCAGGAGCTTGCACGAGCGAGCGAATTCGTTCGGCCGGAAGACCGGCATCGGTGACGTCGACGAGCGCGCCGCTCGAGTTCAGCTGTAAGATCTCAACCCGCATGCCGCCCATGATCCCTACCGCCAGACGGCCGCTCCAAGCCTTCCACTGGGAGCCGCGCAAGAACTCGCATGGTCCCATGCCTTGTGAATCGTTGTTGCTCAAGACGGGCCGGAGCGCCGATGGAAACTTCGTGAGATCCGTCATCGGCGTCAGCTCTCCACTCGCCTTGTTCGAAATGTACCCGCAATAATTGTCGGCACACGTGACGCCGGTGTCGGGCACCGGATCCCAGCCGCCGTTTCCGCCGGCGGTGAGCGCCGTCACTTCGTCGCTATGGTTAGGCCCGTGCTCGGCGATGAACGCTTGGCCCGTTCGCGGATGAAAGCTGATCCCTTGCACGTTTCGGTGCCCATAGGTGTAGATGCGCGGGTCGGCGCCGGCCGGGGCGTTGTTCCCCGGAGCTCCGACGCCGTTGCGCGCGACGCGGAGGACTTTCCCCCCGAGCCGGGTCAGGTCTTGAGGAAGCGGGCCATTGTGATTGTCGCCCGTCGTGACATAGAGATAACCGTCGGGCCCGAAGCGCAAACGGCCGCCGCTATGAGAGCCGGCCCCGCCCCAGCTGTTTCCCGTATGTTTGTACGCGATGTCGGTTACGATGTCGTTGCGATTGGAAACGGTCGTGTAGCCGGCATTGACCACCAGCTGTACGACGCGATTGGTGCGCGGGTTGGCGGTGAGATTCGAAGGCATGAACACATAAATCGTGCGATTCGAAACGAACCCTGGATCGAGCGCCACACCGTGCATGCCCGATTGGCCCTCACAGAAAAAATCAGGAGCCGTGACGGCGGAGCCCGCGGTACCGAACAGCCGGGCCACCGAACCGTCAGCGCGCCGAACCGAAAGCCCCCGGCACTTTTCGGTAAAGAACATCGCGCCATCTGGAGTGAATGCCATATCCCACGGGTTCTCGAGACCGGTCATGAAGTCGGTTCTCGTCAGCGTGGGCGGCTCGGTCGAAACGGGTTCTTCGAGCTCGCTGGCCGAGGGCGCGCGCCGCGTACCACTCGAGCAGTTCTGAAAGATGACCGCCGCCAAAAGCAGCGCGAATGTGACGGAGAAGAGTTTGAGCGGTCTTTTCATCTTCGGCCTCCCGGTCCTTTTCGTTCTTATCAATCCAGCCGCCTGAATGCACGCATGGCGCGCGGCGCATTCCTGATTTCGGCTCCGCGCTTCGGGCGAGCCGCCATCCGGGAGCGAATCAGCACGAGGCGCCGATGCTGCCGTCTTTGCAGTGGCCGGCTAACCATGAGAAACGACAATAACTCCTTATTCGACCGGTATGACGATCTTGAAGATCAAATCAATTTTCACTTTGAAGACGTGAGTCCCGACGACGTCGATGAAATGGCGTTCGACTTCGAGCGTGTGGTCATGGCGCTCTTCGAGGTCGTCCGAGCCGACGACAGCTGGATCTGCCTCATGCACATGCAAACCGACGAGGTCTTCGAACCCGTCTATTTGCCTGACGACATCCGCGTGCTTCTCGAGCCGAAGGACTCATTCCTGATGGCCATCGGAGAGACGTCGGCGGGCTGGTACGTCCTCTATATGAGCCCGCCCTATGACGTCACCGACTTGCACTGGGCGGACTCGGCCGATACCGATACCGACACGCCTTGACGGCCGCCAAGGGCGAGGCGGCCCCGTGCCAGGCGCCTATACGTCGGCCGCGGCCGTACGCCGCGTCTCCAGAGACGCGGTGAGTGAAGCGTTTTGATTTAGTGAACCTCGACCGCTCGGCGCTTCAGCAGGCGCGGCCGGGCCCGGCATAACTCGCTTCGTCATCGGCGACCACGTCGTTGCTTGACACCCTCGAGGACTATCCGTCAAAGCGTTAGGCTGGTTTCAATGCGGCGTGGAGGCATCAATGGCGATTAGGGTTTACGAGTATTCAAACTGCAGCACCTGCAAACAAGCACTTAAGTACCTCGACTCCAAGAAAGTTCCTTACGAGAAGATTCCGATCGTCGAGCAACCGCCTTCATTGGCCGAGCTGAGACTCATGCTCGATTATCTGAAAGCACAAGGCCTGAGCTTCAAGAATCTTTTCAACACGTCGGGCCAGCAATATCGCGAGCTTAAAGTCGGCGACAAGATCAAAGCCGGGATGACCGAACAAGAGGCCTTGAAGCTTCTCGCGCAAAACGGCAAGCTGATAAAGAGACCGTTCGTACTTACGGGGCGAAATGGGACCGTCGGTTTCAAGCCCGAGCTCTGGTCTAAACTAATTTGAATTGAGTGAGAGATGGACAAAACGAAGATCATCGAGACCATCGTCGCGCAGCTCGAGCGCGATCTCGCGCGGCTAAAAGAGGCGGCCAGGGCCACCTATGAGGCGGCGACTCATGAGGAAAGCAAACCCGAAAACGAGTACGATACCCGGGGCCTCGAGGCGTCGTATTTGGCCGGCGCCCAATCACAGCGCGTGGCCGAGATCGAAGAGCTGATCTTCGTGTACAAGCAGGTCAAGCCACGCTCGTTCAAAGACAATCAGGAGATCGCGTCGACCGCCTTGGTTGAGGTCGACCTCGACGGAAAGCACAGCTGGGTCTTCATCATGCCTAAAGGGGGCGGTTTCACCGTTACGTTTTCCGGAAAACCCATTCAAATCGTCAGCCCGAGCTCGCCCCTGGGCGAAGCGCTCATCGGTTTGAGCCCGGGCGATGTCGCGACCGTCGAGACCGGCAATCAGGCGCGCGAGTACGAGATCATTTCGGTCGAATAAACCGTCGCCTTTCATTTGAGCCGCCTGCCTCCTTTCGTTTGCGTTACGCGCTTCCTTTCAATTTCACCGAAAGACTTTACCGGGCGCACACTGGCTCTGGACGAATCCGCGCGAAATGCCTAAACTGCGCGAATTCAATCGGGAGCGCGCATGAACATCATTTCAGCGATCGTCGTAACCTTAATTGTAACTACAACCGCGCACGCGCAATACACCGCGTGCGAATCCGAAATTTACGGGTTCCTGCCCGGCTCGGGAGCCGACACTCGCGAGGTCGCCGCGATCGCATGCGGCGGCGGCGCTTCGGCCTCACAGCTGCGCTCGTGCATGAGCACGCTCTACGGACTCCTACCCGGCAGCGGTTTGCCGACCTACGAAGTCGCGGCCATCGCGTGCCGCCGCGGCCTCGACGGGACGCAGGTTTGGAGCTGCATGCAGGCGGCGTATGGAAGGCTCCCCGGCTCGGGACTTGCCGTGTACAAACAAGCGGCCCAAATCTGCCAGAGCGGCCAAACGATCGATGAGGCCCAGCGCTGCGAAGACGCGCTTTACGCGCGCCTTCCCGGATCAGGGGAGCCGACCCGCGCCGTCGCGCGTGAGGCTTGCGCCGGCGGGGCCGAGCCCGAGTCTTTATGGAGCTGTGTCAGCCAAATGTACGGCAGTCTGCCCGGCAGCGGTTTGCCGACCTATGAAGTTGCGGCCATCGCCTGCCAAGGCGGAAAATCCGGCAGCGAAGCTTGGTCATGTGTGAGCCGGGAGTACAACGCTCTACCCGGCAGCGGTTTGCCCGTCTATCGCGAAGCCGCGCTCCGGTGCCGTTGATTCACGCGGCCGAGGGCGCGTATTTGTACTTTGGCGAAAAGAAGTCCGGCGAGAGCTGCAGGTCAGGATGCGTGGGGTTCGAGACGAACTCCGGTACGTGGCCGGTCGAAACGAATCCTCCAGCGGCCGACCATTTGAAAATCTCGCGCACGTCATAATTGTCGCCGTCACGGCCGACGACTTCCACCACTTCAGTCACGCGGCGTACGCCGTCGGCTTGCCGCTCCATGTGCACCACGAAATTCAGAGTGCTCGCGATGTCGGTCTTGATCATGTTCAACGGAACTTCCTGACCTGAGCGGAGCACCATGGCTTCGAGGCGCCTGAGCGCATCGTAGGCCGAATTCGCGTGGAGCGTGGTCATGCTGCCTTCGTGGCCCGTGTTCATGGCAAGAAGCATGTCCCAAGCTTCGGAGCCGCGGCACTCGCCGACGATGATTCGGTCGGGTCTCATGCGAAGCGCGCTGAGCACCAGCTCGTGCGTCGACACCCCCGGATCCTGGCCGATCTCAGGGCGCGACTCCATGCGAACGAGATTGCGAACGGGTAAGTTCAGCTCCGCCGTGTCTTCAATGGTCACCACGCGCTCTTTTCCCGGAATGAACGAGCTGAGCACGTTGAGGAGCGTCGTCTTGCCGCTGCTCGTCCCGCCCGACACGATCAAGTTCTGCCGGCACACCACGAGCTGATACAAGAATACGAGCAGCTTGTCGTCGACCGCACCAAGCTGCGTGAGCTCGACGTGATTGAGATTGCGTTTGTTGTGTTTTCGAATCGTGATGATCGGCCCGTCGAGCGCGACCGGCGGAATGATGATGCTGAGACGCGAGCCATCGGGCAGACGCGTGTCGAGGCAAGGATGCCGCCGGTTGAGCTCGCGGCCGGCCGAAACCGCGCACGCTTGCGCGAAACGATTGAGCGCCTCGGCCGAGCTGAAACCGCCCTCCAGCGCATGCACGACACCGCCCTTTTCAATGAAGATACAGTCATGACGGTTCACCATGATTTCGGATACCGAAGGATCGTCGAGAAAGTTGCGCAAGGGGCCGCTTTCGTGCCTCCAATCCGCAGGCGCGGCGGCCGGTGGAGCGAGCGGCTTTTTGTCGTTCAATGCCATGTCAAACGTATCGGAATCTTACAGGCCGGTCTTGACCGGACCCCGGCCCGGCCGCATCTGTATTTTCGCGCGGTCCGGGACGGTTCGCGTTTCGGACCCGGACCGGGCCGAAAGTCGGGCGTCAGTGCACGATACGCAGCTCAGGTTCTCCCGCTTTCGACAGGGTGACCGCTAGCTTGGCTTTGAAAACGCTACGGAAGAACTGCCAGAGCTGATACGGGTCGCCTTTCGGCCATTTTGAATAGTCGTTATCCGGCAGGATCCGTTTATCGACCGCGTGAAACAGAACTTCGTAGTCGCCGTCCGGTGTCCGGTAAAAGGCGGGGCGGCCCATCCACGACAAACCGTACGCGGCTTTGAGCTCCCGGCCCAAATCGAGGAGATCGCGGCCGTCGGCCGTGCGTGCGACCTGATAAGGCCCCATGATGTCGCGGCTCCAGGCATAGTTGATCGAATAGCCGTCGGTGCAAAAGTCACCGCTGCTGAAACCGATGACGTAGAATTTGCGGCCGCCCGCTTCGATGACCGCAGGGCGCGGCCCTTCGACGAGATAGCCGCCGATGCTTCGGCGTGTGGCCGGCCATGGGCGCTCCCCGACTCCGATGACGCGAACGCCGGGATCATCCGTCGACTGCATCACGTTCGCGAGCGTCTGAATGTAGATTTCCGTCTTGAACGGCGTGTTTCCGCGGTCATCGTTCACGCGCTCGTAAACGAAGTAGACCGGCTTCGCCAAATCGACCGTGTTGAGATCGCCAGATTCGGGCTGAAAGAAGTTGCCGCCGTAGGAGTGGCCGAGCCAGCTCATCGAAACGGTTCCGACGATCGGCCGCGCCTCGCGCCGCCACGAATGCGGCCCGACAGGTAGAAACCTGAAGATTCGGCGGTTCGGGTTGTCGTCGGGCCATACCGGCGTCACGTGCGCGCCACGCGGGCTCATGGCGCCGCCGACGATCACTTCGCCGCGCACGCGTCCACCGCCCGTCAGCCGGTACTTGCGTAGATCCCATGGATGGGTATACGTCCCCGTGATCGGCTTGCCTGAATAGTTTTGAAGCTCGAGGCCGACGATTTCAAACCGGCCGCCGCTCTTGTAGGTCGCCCAGTCTTTGTAACGGATGTAATAAGGAGCCGAACCATAAAGCTCGACCGACCCGTCTTCTCTCAAATAAGGGGGCGCCGGATCGGGAATTTCCTGAATGGTGTGCTGAATTTGCCCGGGCTTAAGGTGCGTGCCCGTGAGCTGAAGAATGTGCGCGGAGAGTTTGCGGCCAGCGCGCTCGGCGGCCGTCGCGCTCGAAGGCTGATGCGCGTTCGAGAAGACGCAACCCGTGGCGGTCAAAAACAAGAATAGAATCGACAAGAGCTGCTTTTTCATGCGTCCTCCAGTTAATTACGAATATCAAAGTCCTCGATCGATGACTGGCGCGCGGCCGGAATCTTGCGGAACGAGCACGGACGGCTTCAGCCCCGTCTCGCGCGCGTAACGGGCAGCGATGTTGTGCGCGGACACGGCAGCCAGGCCCCGTTTTGCGATCATCACGACGGAGCCGCCGAAGCCGCCGCCGGTCAGGCGCGCGCCGTAAATCGCGGGCTCCTCCCGCGCAAGCTCGACCATCCGGTCGATTTCGGCGATCGAAACCTGGTAGTCGTTCTTCAGGGACTCGTGACCTTCATATAGAATGCGGCCCAGCGTTTCGAGATCGCCGCTTTCGAGCGCGGTCACGGCTCGCAGCACGCGCTGGTTTTCAGAGAGCACGTGGCGGGCACGCCGGGCGTTCACGGGCGGGAGCGTTTCGATGCGGGCGGCGAGCCCTTCGGGGAACGCGCCGCTCGGGCTCAGCTCACGCAGGTTTTGCACTCCGAGCTGTTCGCACGCCTCTTCGCATTCGCGGCGGCGCTGGTTGTAACCGCCACCGGCATTTCGATGCGACACGCCCGAGCTTACCACGACCAGTTCCATTTCGGCCGGAAAGGCCACCGAGCGGTGCGAGAGATCATTTGTGTCGATGAAGAGCGCGCGGCCGGGTTCGGCGAGGCTGATGACCATCGGGTCCATCACGCCGACGCGCGCGCCGACGAACTCGTTCTCGACTTTTTGCGACAGCAGGGCGATTTGCAGCGGCGAGAGCTTCAGGTTGAACGCTTGGTTCAGCGCGCGGAAGACCGCGACGAGAAACGCGGCGCTCGAGGAGAGCCCGCTCCCGACGGGAATCGACGATTCGAACGCGGCTTCGAAGCCGGAAATGTTGAAACCTTCGCGACTGAGAATAGCCGTCGCTCCTTGAAGGTAGTCGACCCAATTTCCCGACTTGGCCTCTTGACCGAGCTCGAACGGGAGACCGGCTTTGATCATGCTCGAGCTGCGCGCGACGACGGTCTTGCCGGGTACGAGCCGAAGCGTAATCTCTGTCTTTTGCGGAATGAGGGCCGGCAGCACGAAGCCGCCGTTGTAGTCGGTATGCTCGCCAATCAGGTTCACGCGGCCGGTGGCCCACGCCTTCACGACCCCGGATTCGTCAGCCATTGGCGCCGCCTTTCAAGTCGCTAAGCTCCACGTGCACGTCGCGCAGCTCACGCGCCTTCTCCTCTGGAAGACTGTCGTTGGCGAAAAGACCCGCGCCCAGCTCGGTGCCCGCGAGGTACTTCAGTTTGTCGGCCGTGCGGTACGGCGGATAGAATTCGAAATGCATGTGAAACTCGGGGCCGCTTCCGTCGGTGGGCGCCTGGTGCAGAACCATCAGGTACGGAAACGGGCGCTTCCAGAGACCATCGTATTTCATGAGCACGGTTTTGAGCGCGCGAGCAAGCTCGAGTCGCTCGGCCGGGCTCAGCTCCGAGAGACTTCCCGCCTGCCGTCTCGGCGCCACCCAGACTTCGTAAGGATACCGCGCGCAAACCGGAACGAACGCCGCCGCTTCTGGCGAGACATAAAGCGTTCTCAGGTCGTCTTTGATCTCGCGCGCGATCATGTCGGCGAGCAAGCCACGCCCATGGCGGGCCTGAAAATCTTTTTGCTGCCGAAGCTTGTTGGCCACGACCGGCGGCACAAACGGGTACGAGTAAATCTGGCCGTGCGGATGATGAAGCGTGACGCCGACTTCGACGCCGCGATTTTCGAACGGCATGACGTACTTGATATGCGGGCGCCGGCCGAGCTCGTCATAGCGCTGAGCCCAGACGTCTAAAATCAGCGCGACGTGCTCGAGCGGGAGACTAGCGAGACTGGCTTTCGGGTCTTGCGTGAAAACGACGACCTCGCAGACGCCCTCGCCTTTCATCGTCGGAACGTAGAGCTCGGGGGCCGAATGAGCCTGTTCGCTCAGCGCGGGAAAGAGATTTTCGAAGACCGCCACGTCATATTCGCCCGGCGGAAGCTCCGTCGGTACGCGCGGGTCGCGCATGGGTGCCAGCGGGTTGTACTCGGGCGGCGGCAGAAACGTGCGGTTCTGCCGGTGGCTCGCGTAGCCCACCCACTCCCCGCGCATCGGATTGAAGCGAAGGTGCGGGTTCGGGCGCACGGGCTCGCTGTTCGGCGAAGGCGCCACGAGCCCCTCTGGAATGGGCCGGCGCGAGTAGAGGTG
>DASUEL010000679.1:0-3996 GCA_036275095.1 Bdellovibrionales bacterium | reverse complement strand
CTCGAGTGCTCGGCGATTTTGATCGGCGATCTCGACGAGAGCGGAGAAGAGACCGTTCAAGAACACATGGTCAAACCAATCAAATGGGTTTTCGATTATGTCGAGGACCCGAAAAAACTGATGTTCGGCACCGACTGGCCGCTCGTTGGAATCAAAGACTACTTAGAGGCTTACAAGAAGGCCATCCCGCCCGAGCACTGGCGCGCGGTCTTCCACGATAATGCGAAGCGGGTCTTCTTCAAGGAGATGCCGATTCCAAGCGCCCCGGTAGCCCGCGCCCCGGCGAGCCGTGAATAGCGCGCCGATCCCCCGGATACCTCAATACCGGAACGGTAGTACTGCCGCGTCATGGGAGCCGGGTAGGCAGCTCAATTCCGCGAAACCCGGAGATTTATTGACAGTCTGCGGCCTGCACGATACTTAAATTTTTCCGTCTAAGTGGCCAGGTAGCTCAGTCGGTAGAGCAGTGGACTGAAAATCCATGTGTCGGGGGTTCGATTCCCTCCTTGGCCACCACGATCACTCCCGGAACGGGAGCCGCCTCTAAAGACTCCGAAACAGCTCACCCCAGCGCCTGCTCGAGATCGCGGATCAGATCGTCTTTCGCCTCAACCCCCACACTCAACCGAATGAGCGCGTCGCTGATTCCCAAAGCCGCGCGTTGATCGGCCGGAACGCTCGCATGGGTCATAATGCCCGGATGCTCGATGAGCGATTCGACGCCGCCCAAACTCTCGGCGAGCGCGAAGACTTTCACCTTCTCCATCATCGAGGTCGCGGCCGGAAGCCCTCCCTTAATGAAGAACGTAATCATTCCGCCAAAGCCAGACATTTGTTTCTTCGCAAGCGCATGCTGGGGATGACTCTCCAAACCCGGATAAACGACCTTTTCGACCTTCGGGTGCTTTTCGAGAAACTTCGCAACTGCCATCGCGTTTTCCTGATGGGCTTTCATCCGCAGATGAAGTGTCTTGAGGCTGCGAAGGCAGATGTAGCAGTCGAAGTTACCCGGCACCGCGCCCATCGACTTCTGCAAAAACTTGAGCTTCTCGCCCAGATCGTCGCGATTGACGATGACCGCGCCCCCGATGATGTCGCTATGGCCGCCGATGTACTTCGTCGTCGAATGCATGACGATGTCGGCGCCGAGCTCGAGCGGGCGCTGAAAGTACGGGCTCATGAACGTGTTGTCGACGGCGAGCAAAATATTTCGCGCTTTGCAGATTTTGGCGACGGCCGCGATATCCGCGAGTTTCAAGAGAGGATTGGTCGGCGTTTCGATCCACACCATCTTCGTATTCGACTTGATGAGCTTCTCAAACGCCCCCAAATTCGCAAAGTCGACGTAACTGAACTCGATACCGTTGTTCTTGATGACTTTGTCGAAAAGGCGAAACGTTCCGCCATAAACGTCGTCTGAGCAAATGAGATGATCGCCGTTTTTTAGCAAGTGCGCGATCGTCGTCATGGCCGCGCAACCAGAAGCGAACGCGAACCCGTGTTTGCCCGACTCCAGGCTCGCCAGGCAGTCTTCGTACGCGTCACGCGTGGGGTTGTCGGCGCGGCTATAATCGTAGCCTTTGTGCACGCCCGGAGACGACTGCACGTACGTACTCGTAAGATAGACCGGCGTCATGATGGCGCCCGTCGACGGATCGGGCTCCTGGCCGGCATGGATCGCGCGGGTCTCGAAACCGAACTTGGACCAGTCCATCAGTGGTTACCTCCGAGATACTCGATCAAGTCGATCTTTGTTACGATGTTGAGCTTGCCGGCCTGGTCTTTCACGAGCGCCACATAGCCCTGGCCGAATAGCTCCGCAAGCTTTTGGAGCGGATCATCCCAGCTGACATAAACGATCGACCCCTTGATGAAGCTGATGATCGGATCGGTCGGCTTAATTAACCCGCTCGCCAGAGGATACAGAAGATCACCCTCGTCGATCAGGCCTACGAGCTCCCCTTTCGGGGTATCGGCGAATACGGGAACCTGCGAGATTCCGTTCTCTTTGAAAATCTTGATGACGTCGAGGACGGTCACGGTGTTCTTCACGCTGATCATGCGCTCGCTGTGCTTGAGATCGCGCACGAGATCGCCAGCGGTCTTCAGCTGAAGCGGCGACGACAAAAATCCGACTTCTTTCATCCAGGCGTCGTTAAAAGCTTTGCTCAAGTACCGGGAGCCGCTGTCGGGAAGAATGATCACGACATTCTTGGGCTCTTTGATTTTCTCCATGTATTTGACGGCTGCGACGACGGCGCCGCCTGCCGACGGGCCCACGAAGAGCCCCTCTTTAGAGAGCAGCTCGCGGCACATCAGAAACGACTCTTTGTCTTCGATGGTGACGAAGTCATCAAAGTACTGAAACTGCATATTGTCGGGAATCATGTCCTCACCGATTCCCTCGATCTTGTAGGGATGAGGCTTGTTGATGATCTTCTTGTGATAAAACATGTCGAACAAAATGCTGCCGGCCGGATCGGCTCCGACGATTTTGACCTTCGGATTCTTCTCTTTCAAAAATTTGCCCGTGCCCGAGAGCGTTCCGCCAGTACCGGCACCCGCGACGAAAACGTCGACCTTACCGCCGGTTTGCTCCCAAATTTCGGGGCCCGTCGTTTGATAGTGGCGCTTCGGATTGTCGGGGTTGTGGTACTGATTCGCGTAGAAGCTGTTCGGGGTGATCTCGACGAGCTTTTTCGCGACCGAATAGTGGCTGCGCGGATCGTCGGGCTCAACCGCCGTCGGCGTGATCACGACTTTCGCGCCGAAGCCACGAAGCGTGTTGATCTTTTCGTCGCTCATCTTATCTGGGAGCACGAATACGGCCTTGTAACCCTTCACAGCCGCCACGAGCGCCAGGCCCATACCGGTGTTGCCGGAGGTCGCCTCGATGATCGTTCCGCCCGGCTTGAGCTCGCCGCGCCTTTCGGCCTCCTCAATGATCGAAACGGCGATGCGGTCTTTGATGCTTCCGCCCGGGTTGAAGAACTCAACCTTCGCCCAATAGTTATGCCCGTCGTTGGGAACGACCTTGTTGAGCTTGACCAGCGGCGTACCACCGACCGTTTCTAAGATATTATTGAAGACTTTTGCCACGCGAACCCCTTGCTTGAGATAGTCCATATAATCATCGGAACGCGCGCGATCCAATGGGTTAAACGGAGCATCAGGAGTGACAGAGCCGCGCGCCTTAGTTATCGTCATAGCTCATGCTGAATTGGTGGCAGGCCCTCATTCTGGCCGTAGTCGAAGGTTTGACGGAGTATCTCCCGGTTTCATCGACCGGGCACCTGATCATCGCCTCGGCACTCATGGGTCTGAACGAAGAAAGTTTCGTCAAAAGCTTCAATATTATCGTTCAGTTCGGGGCAATTTTGAGCGTGATGGTGCTGTACTGGCGCAGGCTTTTGGCACCGCCTTCGTTTTATCTCAAAATCGCGGCGGGCTTTCTGCCGGCCGCGGTCATTGGAATGCTCGTCAAAGATGAAATCGACGCGATTCTCGGAAGTGTGGAAGTCGTCGGCGCCGCGCTTTTCGTGGGCGGGCTCGCGCTGATCTTCATAGATCGCAAACCGGGCCGTTTCGACGGTGGCAAGACGATCGCGGAGCTTTCGTATAAGGAGGCGCTGCTGATCGGCCTGTGCCAATGCTTCGCGTTTATCCCGGGAGTCTCGCGCTCGGCGGCCTCGATCGTCGGGGGTCTCGCAGCCGGATTGTCCCGCCGTGAAGCCGCGGAGTTCTCTTTTTTCTTGGCAGTCCCGACCCTCTCGGGCGCCACAGCCATCAAGGTGCTGAAAATCGCTCCGACGATCACGCAAGATCAAATTGGAATCATCTTGCTCGGCAATTTGGTTTCGTTCATCGTGGGTTGCCTCGCGATCAAAGGGTTCATCGATTTTCTCGCCAAACGCGGGTTCTTCGCATTCGGTCTTTATCGAGTCGCGGTCGGCGTCGTAATCTTCATTTTGATGGCGGCGGGCCTCAGACTCTCGG
>DASUEL010000678.1:0-3070 GCA_036275095.1 Bdellovibrionales bacterium | reverse complement strand
AACCCCCTGCTCGTTATGGTCGCCCGATAGGTAAACCGGGCACGGGGCTTCCGAGATTTTCTCCATGCGCCCGGGCCAGCGAACTTGGGTGAGCGCGTACAAATATCGGGAGGGGTCGAAACCAAGCGCTTCGAACATGGTCAGTGCCGTCATGGCGTTTGAGGCGCCACGCGGGCCCGGGAGACTCAGGCGTGCGGCTCCCCAGGGAGAGTCGAGAATGAAACGCGGTTCCGAGGCGGTCGCTTCGACGTGCAGCTGACCCGACTTCGACTCGATCCAGCGGCTGCGGGTTGCGGATTGTACCTGCCTCGCGAGCTCGAGTGTCTCGGGCGGGAGCTTCGCGTGCACGACGAGCGCCGGCCGGCCGAGCTCACGCTCTTGCGGCACGACCGCGAACTTGTTCTTCGCGATGTCCACAATCGTGGGACCCAGAAAGTTTTGATGATCCATGCCGAGCGGAGTGATGACACAGGCACCGTGCGGAACGGCGTTCGTGGCGTCCCATAAGCCGCCGAGCCCGACTTCGAGAATGATGCGGTCCACGGGCGGAAGCGTTTCACCCGAGGCGAAAAGCCAGACGGCCATGACCGTGATCATTTCAAAGTGCGTGAGCTGAACGTCGCCGAGCTTTTCACTGACTTTGAAAAACGCGTCGCTGAAGTGCTCGCGGCTGACGTCAGCGCCGCCGATCCGAATCCGCTCAGTCGTGTCTTGTAGGTGCGGCGACGTGTACAGTCCCACGCGTTCTCCCGCCGCGGTGAGAAGGGCCTCGAGGGTCGCGCAAACACTTCCCTTACCGTTCGTTCCCGCCACGATCACGACTTTGAACGGGTCGTTCTTAAAATCGCGGAAAAACGGCCACTCATTCAGCCCGCACGTCGCGAGCGCCCTGCGCGTGGGTTCGAGCGCGGGAGCCGTCTTGGGCATGATACCTCGCCCTTCGAGATTTTGAATGATCTCCTCGTAGCTCAACACGCGCCGATTCGTTGCCATGCTTCATATTTAACCGTATCGGCGACAAAGCACTAGATTTTACTGGGAGTGTCTGGGACCGTTGAATTATGAAGCGACTCACGACGGCTATCGCATTGAGTTTATTTCTTTCGGCCTGCTCTAGCGCCCCCGTGGCTCCGGTCAAACGCGGCATCGGCCAAGGCGACTACCTCAGCGGCCCCGCTCCTTTGGAGTATCTGATCGGCCCCGCGGCTCCGACATGGAGAATGCGGCCGCTGATGACGAATCTGATGCGCGTTCACGATCACGTGACGGTGGCGATCGCCATCGTGCCGTACAGCCAGGCCCTCGTGGAGCTTTCGGTCAAGGAGAACACCCCGGAGCCCAAGCGCGAGCAGGAGCTCCAGGAAAGATCCACGTATTACAAAGACGAAACGTGCTTCATCGTGGAGGCCGCGACCCGCTCGGAGTCGACCGCGCGATTCAACCGCTGGACCGGAACGGCGCAAAACGCGGGCGGCACGCCGCAGAGGCTCATCTTCAAGGCCGGGACCTTTCTGAAGGACCTTCCCGTGCAATCCAGAAAATACTTCCCTCGGTACGAGTGGGAAAATTCAACTTTGGCCTGCACGGAGAAGCTCGATCTGTCGCGGCCGTTCAAAGTGGGGATCGTGGTGCCGGGACCCGGCGATGACGATGAGCCCGCTGATCCGGTCATTTTCGGGTGGAACTGATCAGAGGCCCGCGGTCTTCTTGGGCTGCTGTTTCGGCTTCACGTCACGGAACTTGATTGAATCTTCCACGCCTGGAACCAACGAACGAAACAGCGCGTGTCTCAAGATGCTACCGATCGCCTCGAAGATACCGATGTCGGGGTTATCGAGCTTGCCCTCGATGGGAATCTTCGCGGCTTGGGAATCCTTCGGCTGGTTCTGCAAAATTTCGGCGCCCGTTCCCGCGATGGCTTCCCAGATCGCGTCGAAGAGCCCTTCCTTCTTATCTTTCTTCCACTTCAGAACGTCGACGTCCTTGAGCATGGGTTTCACGTAGCCCTTGAGAGTGCCTTCCGAAGTCGCCACTTCCGTGAACAAGTCGGCCTGGCCGCGCTCGACGTCGATCTCGGCGTAGGCGCGCATGAAATCGTTCAAGTCTTTCAGGTCCAGCCCGGTGAGCTCGGCGTCCATGTCGAACTCGAGCGGCTTTTCGACCGGGTCCAGGCGCATGTTGAGCTTGAACTTGGCGTCTTTCATGAATTTGCTCGTGATGCGCACGCGGGCCGGAAGCGTATCGCCGCGATCCCGCGTATTGCGGAGATTCGTCGCATCGAGGTTGATGTCTTTTGCGTACACGCTGAATTTAGGCTCGGATTTGAGATTTCTAAAATAGATTTCCCCGTCGCGGATCGCCACCCGATTCAGCCTGATTGGCATGAGCCGGGTCAAAATGTCGCGCAGGTCCTGCGGAACTTCGGTCTGGGTGTCTTTCGGATCAGGAGCCAAAACGAAATTAAGTTTAGGCGACCGCACCTCCGCTTCGCTGACGACCCGGCCGCGGACCAGCTCCTTCCATTGAATGGACGCATGAGCCTCTGCCACGGAGACGAACGGAAAAGTCTTCTGCCCGTCGCGTTTTCGAATCGTCAGGCCGACGACGTCCGCGGCGCCCCGCCAGAGATGAAGATCAATGTCGTCGATGTGGCCCGTGTAACCTTCCATGCCCGCTAAGATCTTGTTGGCATATGACTTGATCGCGTACGGCAACGCGGCCCTGGCCGCCACCAGCAACACGACGAGGATCAATAGCACTTTGGACCAACGGCCGAGCCGGATGCGTTTCATAGCCCGCGAGTTTTGACATTTTATTGTGAGCGGGATGCACGCTGAAATGTGAACAATTCTCAAGATTCGGACTTTGAAACGCTCGTTATGAACGCTAGGCTGATCTCATGCCGCAAATAAAGCAAATGGCTCAGGGCCGGCGAATCGCGCTGTTTTTTTACTGGTGGTTCGGCCTGGCACTGACGGCTTCGGTGACGCCCGCGCTACAGTCGCTCCCTCCGTGGTCGAGCGGCCCAATCGCGGCGGCGCTGTTCGTGGCGGCCAGCGCATTCTTGATC
>DASUEL010000677.1:0-2420 GCA_036275095.1 Bdellovibrionales bacterium | reverse complement strand
GCCGTTCAAGCGCCTGAAGAGCCGGCCTCAAAAGAAGTGACGCGAGCCTCGGCTCAGGCGACGCGGCCCAGATCAGCGGCTGTGCAGCTGGCGCGTGTACTCATACATCGCCATCGAGGCGGCGATGCTCACGTTGAGGCTTTCGACCTTCCCGTACTGCGGGATCGTGATTTTCTTGAGACCCTCAAACTGGTCGGCGGTAAAGCTCAAACCGAACTGCTCGTGCCCCATGACGAACGCGCTCTTCTCGCCGAGCTTCGCTTGGTAGAGCGGAATGCCTCCGCGCGGCTCGAAGATGTAGATGTCGTAACCGCGCTCGCGGAGGTTCGCATAGCTCTCAGCGAAGGTTTCGAAAAATTTGGCGGGCACGTGGCGGAACGAGCCCTTCGCCGTTCCGGGATGAAAAAACGGAATTCCGACGAGATGAATCTCGCACGCGCCGAACGCGTCGGCCGAGCGGAAAATCTTACCCACGTTGAAGTCGGGTTTGAGATGATCGAGCACGAGGATGAACTGGTGCGCGCCGGGTTTTGCCAGCGTGTTGCGGATCTTCTCTTGGCTGAACTCTTTCAGCGCCTGCTTGTCTCGTTTGTTCATGGGAGAAACCCATTTACCAGTTGAACCGGTCTTTGGCGAGTATATAGTGGCCGGCATGAAGGCCGTCCTCCAGCGGGTATCAGAAGCGAAAGTCGAAGTTCAAGGTGAGATCGTGGGCCAAATCGGGCCCGGCCTTCTCATTTTGCTTTGTATCGAAAAAGGCGACCCCGAAGAGCGGGTGGTACGCTGGGCCCGCCGGATTCCCGACCTGCGCGTATTTTCAGACGAGGCCGGAAAGATGAACGTGTCGCTGCTCGAAACTAAAAACTCGGTACTGGTCGTCTCCCAATTCACGCTGGCGGCCAATTTGACCGATAAAGGCCGCAGACCGAGCTTCGCCAACGCTGAAGCTCCGGACTTAGCCCGTGCGGCGGTTGACCGCTTTGTGACCGAATTGAAAAATTTGGGCGTGAATGTCGCGGAAGGACGCTTCGGGGCGTCGATGCGGGTTCACCTCGTCAATGACGGGCCCGTGACCTTCATCATCGACGAAAATTAATATTTTCAAGCACTCGTCGTCAGCTTTGGGTTTCACAATAACTCCGATGAACAGCCAGGCAGCCGCCCCCAGACCGTTCAAGCGAGCCGCGGGTATCGTCGGCCTCGCCGTTTTAGTGTTCGTTCTGGTGGTACTCGAAATCTTAGTGCTCACGGGTGTGGCGATTCCGCCGTCGGTTCGCGTGGGCGTTTCTTTGCTCGCGGTGGTGACCGCCGTCGTGCTGGTGATTCGCCTGCAACGCCGGCTGATCGATCGAACGGAGGCCGAAGCGCAGGTACGCGAGAGCCAAAGCCAGTTCCGCATGTTCGTCGACGGCGTGAAAGACTACGCGATCTTCATGCTCAGTCCCACCGGAGTGATCACGAGCTGGAACGAAGGCGCCGAGCGCATCATGGGCTATTCGTCGAGCGAGGTGATCGGCGAGCACTTCTCCACTTTGCACCTCGCGCGCGACCGGGCCGACGGGCGGTCCGACGACGCGCTTTCAATGGCGCTTTCGGCGGGCCGCTACGAGGAAGAAGGCTGGCGTATGCGGCGTGACGGCTCGCGCTTCTGGGCGCACGTGGTGATCACGCCGGTTTACGACCGAGACGGCAAACACAAAGGCTTCATCAAGATCACCCGCGACCGCACCGAGAGCCGCCTGCACGAAGACGAGCTGAAAAAAGCGAAAGAAGCCGCCGAAAAAGCTCGCGCCGCGGCCGAAGAAGCGAACCGCGCGAAAACGAATTTTCTCGCGAACATCAGCCATGAGATTCGAACTCCCCTCGGCGTGATTCTCGGTTACGCCGAGCTGCTCGAGAACCCGCACCAGACGCGCTCCGACCGACACCACTCCATTTCGATCATCAAACGAAACGGCGAGATGCTCTCGCGCATCATCAACGACATTCTCGATCTGTCGAAGATCGAGGCCGACCAGGTCGAAATCGAAAAGGAGCGTCTCTCGCTCCCCGCGCTCCTCCGCGATTTACACGTGATGTTCAACCAGATCGCGGGCGAAAAAGGCATTCGCTTCGATTTCAAAATTGACGGGCAAGTTCCCGAGCAGATCTACTCCGACCCGACCCGCATCCGGCAAATTTTGCTGAACGTCGTCGGTAACGCCATCAAATTCACCGAGCGCGGGCATGTGACGGTGGCGCTCAGCCTGGCATACGCGGGCAATTCGAATTTGCTACAGTTCGTGGTGAACGATCAGGGTCCCGGAATCGACTCGCCTCAAATGCTGCGCTTGTTCCGTCCCTTCGAGCAAGCCGATGCCTCGCCGACGCGAAAATTCGGCGGCACGGGCTTGGGGCTAGCGCTCTCAAGGCGGCTGGCG
>DASUEL010000676.1:0-4820 GCA_036275095.1 Bdellovibrionales bacterium | reverse complement strand
GCTGTAAACGGCGAGCCCGCCCGGCTCGCGTACTGTAGCGTCTCGGGCAGGACCGAAAGCGGAAAATACAGTCCAGCGAAAACCGCGAGCACGTGATCGAGCGTGGCCAAGAGGCCACCGCCACGCTGAAATCTGATTTGCGCAGCGGTCGCGGCCATACTCAGGCCGAGGAGCGCCGGAATCGAAAGTATCTGCAGAGTGATGAGCGCCAGTAATTGCCCGGGCGCGAGCGTGAAACTGAAGATGGTTTTCGCGCACACATAAAATGCGGCGGTGTGAAGCCAGTAGCGCGGCAGCAGCGCGCAGGCCGCCAGCAGTAAAAAACGCTGCGGCTTACGCGCCGTTGCCGAAACGTAATGGAAAATTCCATCGTTCACGTAGGTGAAGAACATGCGATGAACCGACGCGAATGCCATCACAGGAACAAAAAGCGTAAGCTCGCCGATGACAACATATTCAAAATAGGTTTGTCCTGTGAGCTGACCGGCGAAAGCGCCTGTGAAGGCTTTAGAGGTGTACCAGTAAATCATCAGCTCAAATACAATCTTGAAAAGCTCGAACGCGAAGGTCCACGGCCGCAAAAAATGATCCCGAAAATCGCGGCGTACCAGCTCGAAAATCAATCGGTTATTCACGAATGCGCCCACCTTCAAGCCAACTGCAGCGATTGACGATGTCCGCGAGCTCGTTATCGGAATGCGCAGTCGCTAGAACCGTGCGGCCGGCCGTCACCTCTCGAATGACTGTTGTGAGAGCGGCACGCGTCGGCCCGTCGAGGTTCGCGAAAGGTTCGTCCAAAATTACGACGGGCGTATCCCGCTGCAGGGCTCTCATGGCGCTCAAAATCCGCTTCATGCCGTCAGAGCAAAGAGAGTAAGGCGTTAAGAGAGTTTCACGAGCGAGCGGCACTTCGAGCCAGCGTGCCCGGGTCGACTGCAGGCGTTCGCTGGTCACCCCGTCCATGGCGGCGAAAAACCTCAAGTTCTCATCGCCCGTAAAACGAGGTACGAAGCCCGACAGCGTCGAAGGCATCCATGCGATGGAAACGCGTACTAGGTCCGGATGCGTTCGTACGCCATGTTCCGCGACCCAGGCCTCGCCGAAATCGGGTGTTATCGTCGTATTGAGGATGTTGAGAAGAGTCGTCTTGCCGCTTCCATTCAAGCCACACAAACCGACCCGTTCCCCCTGGGCGACGGCCAGGCTGACGTCATTTAGTACGAGTTTGGAGCCGAACGCCCGGCTTAGATGCTGAATCTTGATGGCTGCCGACACTCATTCAGAGTAGCGAGAGGCGGTGACCGGGTCAAAATCCTTCGGTGGCTGTCGGGGCATCAAGCGACGTCGAGCGGTGCGAGCGGGGGCCCCGACCGCAGGAGGTCTCCTAGCAGGTTTGGCAATTCCGGTGGCGCGAAGATTTCACGCGAAGCCTGTAACTGGGGCAGCGTCCACCACCGCGGCTGATCGAGTATCGCCAGCTCCGGATCGTTCGCCGCCAGCTGCGCGCGCGGTTCGAAGTGCTCGGCCCGCACCAGATAAAAAATTTCGTCGGCGTCAAGAAGCTGACCTTGCCACGGAAACGTGTGGCGTCTGCGCCATATCGCGGGGCCCAGCGCGAACCGCGTGAGCCCAACTTCCTCGAAGAGCTCCCGCCTGAGCGTCTCCTCGGGCTGCTCGCCGGGCGCGATACCGCCACCGGGCGTGATCCAGCCGGTCCAATTTCCGTGCGGGTTGTGCAGCTTCAGCAGCAAGATCTGTTCGGCCGGCGTGAGCAAGACGGCGCGCGCGGCCGGGCGGTAAACTCGTTCCATTGTTCTCCAAAAATAGAAAAGCCCGGTGGTCGCCGGGCTTTTCGGGGTCTAAATAGATTCGCGAATTACTTGTATAGATTGAACGGCAGAACGTACAAGAGCACGTACAGCGCGTGATCGTTTTTCGCGAGCATCTCCGGCATCAGGTCGCCCGACACTTTGAGATCGGTCATCGACGTGTCCCAGCCGTAGTACGTGCGGATCTGGGTCATGCCTTTGTACATGCCGTCGGAGCGCTTCTTCACGTTCATTGAAATGAACGGGTTCGAGGTCGACATCTCGCTCTTTTTGAAGCTCATGTGCGACTGAACCGACATGCCGTTCGAGAGCATGGCGTTGAGCTGCATTTCGTCGGCCTTCATTTTCATGTTGAAGTAGTGCAGACCGCCAGGAACGACCGTCATGCGCACGCGAAACTTGTCGCTCGAGGTTTGAACGGGCGCGCTGCCGCGGATCTGGTACATGCCGAGGCGGCCTGACCATTTTCCGTCCTTCTTCGCAAGCATGACCGTTCCGCTCATGCCGCCGAGACCGTGGATGGAGCCGGAGATCACGTCACCGTCCATCTTCAAGTCGTAGCCAGCATGGAAGCTGTACATGTCGAGCTGGGCGGTGCCTTGGCCGGCAAAGGCCTGGGGTACGACCGCGAGTGCAAGAGCCAAAAGGATCGATGAAACCATAAGGTCCTCCTTGGGTACTACGAGCAGTTTTGTGGTTACGCTATCTCAGACTCTATTCGAAATAAATAGGATAATTTACGACGATGGGTTCCGCGCGAAACCCCCTGAATTGCGCGCGCTCGACGACCGAAATCACGCACTTTTGTAAATCAGCGTCGTCGAGCGTGCTTTTGAGCACGCGCAGCGCGGTGACGGAACCATTGGGCTGAATCGTAAAGGTCAGGTGGACTTCACCCTTGGCCTGCGGGCTCTTCGAGAGAAGCTGCGCGTAACATCGATTCAAGAAGCCCGTGTGCTTTTGAATCACGGACGCGATGTAAGCATCCGAAAGCGTCGTGGTGTCTCCTGTCTCGGCCTGCGGGGTCGGGGCCGCGGCCGGCTCCTCGTTCATATCGGCGTCGGCGCGCGGAAGATAGCTCGCGGGAATCGTGCGGCCTTCGGGATCCTGTAGGACGCCGTCTTTCAGGATGATCACGTCGTGGGCACCGGTTCCTTTTTCGATGACTTTGAATTGCCCGCGCTGAAACGTGATCAGCGTGTAATCGCCCTGCTCGAAAAACAAGGAGCTCAAGGCCTCGAGCTCGAGTGCCAGGCCGTTCTTCATGCGCACGATCGCGCGCGAGTTTTGCCCGGTTTGAACGGTGTCTTGATGGCGGATGGGCTGCCCTTTGCGGGCGGGCTCCGCGCCCAGGGCCTCCGGCGCGCGAATTTCAGCCTCGCCATGAAAGTCCTCGATTTGGCCGACGACGGCTCGATTGTCTTTGGGCGAAAACAGGCTTTCGAAGAGCTGAATGATGGGTTGATGGAAAAGAACGAGGGCCGCGCCAATCACGAGGAGCGCGGCCACCAACCCGGGTTTGCGCATTATTTGTTCTCGGCGGGTTTCTCTGCCGGCTTTTGATTGGCCGGAGCCGCCGGTTTGGCTTCAGCACCTGGAGCCGGCATGCCGGTTGCGAGCGGAGCTGCATCAGCCGGCGGAGAGGCGGGGGCGACCGCGTTGGCCGGTGCTCCGCCAGGAGGCACTTGGCCTTCGAGAACGCTGGTGCTGCGTCGAGCGACGAAAACGGTAAGCGCGATGCACGTGAGTGCGAAAACGACCGCGAGGACGCGGGTGATCTTTACGAAAAGGGTGGCTGCGCCCGTCGCGCCCAAAATCGATTGCGAACCGCCGCCGCCGAACATTCCGCCGGTGGCGCTCTTTGAATCTTGAATCAGAACCATGAAAATCAGTCCGATGGCGACGATAATGTGAAGTACGGCGACGAATGTAAACATGCGTTAAGTCCTCTCGAGAAGCCCAAGAGTATAGGCCGCCCAAACGTCCGTCAAGACTACAGTAACACGCAATTCCCGCATCGGTCCGGCCAGCTCTCTATTTTACGTTGGCGATCGCGGCGAAACTTTGCGGGTTCAGCGAGGCGCCGCCCACGAGAAAGCCGTCGACGTTCGGGAGCATGCTGAGCTCCCGCGCGTTCTGAGCCGTCACGCTGCCGCCGTAAAGAATTTGCACGCGGCTCCCGAGACGGGCTCCGCCCAAATCATTGAGCTGCGCGCGCAAAATACGGTGGGCCTCTTCGGCTTGGTCAGGAGTGGCGACTTTGCCGGTCCCAATGGCCCAAACAGGCTCGTAGGCGATCACCAGCGGGCCGTCGAGATCGGCCTGCGCCAAGCCTTTCGCGAGCTGGCTTTTGATGACGTCGGCCGTGGTGCCGCTCTCGCGCTGGGCGAGCGTTTCACCCACGCAGAGCATGGGAGTCATGCCTTCAGCCTGGATGGCCTTCACCTTTTTCGCGCAAAGCTCGTCGTTTTCGCCAAAGAGGGTGCGGCGCTCGCTATGGCCCACGAGCGCGAAGTGCGCGCCAAGTCTTGCCAGCACGGCTGGCGACGTTTCGCCGGTGAACGCGCCTTGCTTTTCGAAATGGCAATTCTGCGCGCCCCAAAGAAACGAGCCGTCGTTAAGCTGTTCGCGCACGGTGGTCAAAAGCAGCATGGGCGGAAAGATCGCGACCTGGCGGTGATTCGAATTGGTGACGAGCGGCTTGAACTCCCGAAAAAACGCGACGGCCTCTTCGGGCGTTTTGTTCATCTTCCAGTTGGCGGCGGCGAGAAACGGCCTCATGGCTTACCCGCGCTTGCCGGCGCGAACCGCTTCGAGACCCGGGAGCTTGTCGCCCTGCAGGTACTCGAGGCTGGCGCCTCCGCCCGTTGAAATATGGGTCATCTGATCGGCCAGGCCCGACTGATTGACGGCCGCGACCGAGTCGCCGCCGCCGATGATCGTGGTGCCATCGGACCGCGCCAGCGCTTGTGCCACCGCGACCGAGCCCGC
>DASUEL010000675.1:0-2536 GCA_036275095.1 Bdellovibrionales bacterium | reverse complement strand
AGAACTTACCAGGTCGCGGTTCGGTTTTATCGTTTGGCTGAAAGCGTGCGAGGGCCAAAATATTTGACTGACCAGCTCCTTAGTGCGGGTCCAGCATTGTACTAAACCTGGCCGAGGGGAGCGAACGCGTGACCGACGCCGACCGAAGGCGATTCTATCGAATGGCCATGGCCTCACTCCGCGAGGCCCAGGCCGCACTTGAAATACTTCCGGTTTCTACAAAACAAGTAGAGGCAATGCGATTGGCAGATCAGCTGGGAGCGTGCATTTATAAGTTATGTAAATCCATCGATCAAAAGCTCACGCCCGAGCACTGAGGCCCGGGGGCCGGGAGCGGAGAGCCGAATACTGATTAGCCCGACGTGCCTTTTTTGATGGCAACAAAAAACCTTTCGAGTACCCACTGCTCCTCCGGCGCGGGCCGGACCGAAACATACTCACTCAAAGGATAAATCACCGCGAGCTTTATTGGTGCCTTCACGCCGAAGCGGCGCAGAGCGAGTGAATAAATGCTCAGTTGGTCGAAGGCGGAGGGTGTGCGATCGGGGTCGCCGGTTTTGTAGTCGATGATCCAGGCCGTGCCGCCCGATTCGCCCCAGAGGTCGATTCGGCCTGGCAGGTTGTGGCCTTTTTCACTGAGGAGAAAGCCCCACTCGGCATGGCCGCTCTTCAGCAATTCGCCCATCGGGACTTCGCGCAAGCCGCGCACGAACTCGATGGCACGCTGGATGTGCTCGGCGCGCTCGCCGAAACGGGTGCGCAAAACTTCGAGGGGCAGCTCGCGCGTGTACCGCATGGCTTCGAATAGCTCGTGAATCAGCACGCCGTCGAGCGACTTCTTCAGGCGGGCTTGGCTCCGCGCCAAGCTGTTGTCGCCGAACTCCTGGCTCTTCAAGAGCTCGGTCACGCTTTGAGTGCGGCGGACTTCCAGGGCGGACTTGTACGGAGTCCGCGGAACCGAAGCTTTCTGAACGAGAGGAACATAGTTCGAGACCTCGTCGATCCGGTCCCGCACTTCATAGAGGTAGTGTTCACGCTGATGCCGGCCCGTCGTGAGATCCCATTTCATCCGCTGAACCCAGGAGTCTTTCTTGGGTACTCCGCTCCAGCTCATGAAAAGCGACTCCACCGCGCGAGTCATGGCCACATACAGCACGCGGTCGCTCTCCTCGGCCTCGAGCTCGCGGCGCCGGCGCAAGGTGAGCTTGCCCAAATGTGAATGCGTACGCGTCGAATCCTCGCCGATCTGAACCGGCAGCATCCACACCTGCCGGGCCTCATCGACGAGAAACGGCACGGAGCCCTGCGTGCCTGGTTTTCGATTCATGTCGGGGATGATCACGTGACGGAATTGCAGGCCTTTCGAGCGGTGCACGGTCATGAGATTCACCCGCTGAGGCTCGAGCGCCGCGACCGCATCGCCCTCGTCGCTGAATTCGGAGGCGGCATGATCGGCCATATACTCAGCTACGAAGTCGACGATGTTGAAGTCGGGCTCGCATTCGGCCTCTTTCAGTCTCCCGGCGAGCTTCCAAATATTGGATTCGCGCCGGCCGCTACCGTCGTAATGAATCGAAAAGTCGATCAAGCCGTGCGTGGCGATAGCCTCGTTGAAAACATGCGAAAGACCGACCTCGCGGCTCTGGCCAAGCAAGGCGCGCAGAAGGGTCAGCGCGGGCCATTGCTTTTCGCGAAGCTGATCCCAATAGCTGACGGGCGCGCCCGTCAGATTCGATACGAGGTCGGCATCCGAAACGCGATACCAAGGACTGCGCAAGAGCTGAATCAGGTTTTTGTTGTCGTGAGGATTCGCTAGAAACTTGAGGAGCGCGACCGCATCCTGTACTTCACGGCGCTCGGCGAAGCCTGAGTTGGAGTGCACGAAGACCGGAACGCGCGCTTCGTATAGTTTTGCGGCGAGACGCACCAGCACGTCATTCGTGCGGCCGAGCACGCAAATGCTCTCGGGAGCCGCGCCGCCGGCCAGCAGCGACTTCACGTGGTTCACGATTCCGGCCGCCTCTGTCTCCGCGTCGTTCGCCTTGAAAAAAACGATCGGCGCTTCGAGCTTCGAGCGCTGCTCGCCCTTCGGCTCCATCGGTTTGAACGAAGGGCTCAACGCCGTGAAAAACTCGTTGAAGAAATGAACGATCTGCGGTGTCGAGCGATAATTCGCCGTAAGCGCGTGGAGCTCGCCTTCGAGGCTTGCAATGCGCTGTCGCTGCCCTTGGAATACTTCGGAGCGGGCTCCACGAAACAGATAGATGCTCTGCTGGGGGTCGCCCACCACGAAGTAGGCCGACTCACCGATGAGCTCTAGCAGGATTTTGTTCTGAAGCGGGCTCGTATCTTGAAACTCGTCAATGAGCCAGAAATCCCACTCGGCGGCGAAGTTGCGCGCCGTTTCGGGATGAATGCGGATACCCCGGAGCGCGACCAGCTCGAGATCGCCCATTGAAAGAACGCCTTCGGTACGCTTCAGCCTTCGAAACTCGGCGACGAAGGCTTTCGCGAGCGGGTCAAACTGCGCGGCCGT
>DASUEL010000674.1:0-4189 GCA_036275095.1 Bdellovibrionales bacterium | reverse complement strand
CGCAAACCGGGCACTGCATCCGTCGTTGTTTGCATGGTTTCAAAAGAAAAACGCCTTTTCGGGCTTTTTCTGTTCAATCTCGATCGCCGCGACAAAGAAGCTCAATTCAGCCAGAATATCATGAACCCGCAGTCTGGCGCGATCGACTACGTACTCCAGTAATCAATCCAAACTCGAAATATAGTCTTTGTCTTTTGGCAGCCTAGCAGGAGCTGAGATACTTTCTCAGCTCCTTCGAGTCGTGCCGATTCATGTTCAAGAATTGAATGCCGACGCCTGCGGGGTAATGCCCTTTCGGAGCGTTTCGGCGGATCACCTGCGCTTCACAACGCAAGACCGTGAGTGCGCCCATCGTGAGCCTGAGCGAAATCTTGTCGCCGGTGTTGAACGATAGGAGCGCGCTTTCACTGGCAAGCGGAATGAAAGCTCCCGTCGCCGAGATGTCGAATGTCTCCGCTCTGAAAGCGTCGCCCTGCTTGGGAATCACGAAAACCGGCGCGCTTACCTGCTTCCGTTCGGGTCTCAACCACCAACGTTTTTCAGGATGCAGCAGAATCTCCCAGGCCTGTGCCGAGAACATCAAGGAGCCGAGCGAGGTGAATCCCAGGGTCGCCAACGCCGTCGTCGTCGCGGAAAAATCCGCGCCGACCGATCCGACAAGCCAGTTGTTCCAGGCCACGAAAAACGAAAGTACCGGAAACACGACCCACATCCACGGCGACGCACGAAACGCCAGATACGAGGCGAAAAGGCATCCGACCGCGACGAGCCAGTTCAAGGGCGCCAGCTTCGACAATACCGAATAGAGCTCGGTCATCGAGTGCTCGTACAGAAACATGACTTGCACCGGGTAGCTGACCGCAATCGCGGTCAGTATGGCGGCCATGGCAATGAGTGACTTAGGTTGGGTCCGCATCTTCATCTCCTTGATGCGAGAAGTGATAGCAGTAGCTCATCACGCGATAGACGTACTTTCTCGCTTCTCTAAGTTCGTCATCGCGAATCCAATTCGCACCCGACTTCTCGAGCGCGCTTCCAACGCGCACGAAGCCGGAGTTGTAGCTTGCAAGAATGACTTGGCTGAATCCCTCTTCAGGATTGCGGAACTGGGCCGAGATCTTCGAAAAGTTCTCGGGGCGGCGCCAGTAGTTACTGAGCAGGGTCAGGTAGGTGAGCCCACCGCGGATTGACATCTGCGGGTTCAGGCGCCATTCGTTTTTTCCGTTTACTTGCCCGCTCAAAATCATGGCCTTCAAAACAGGCGCCGAAATTTTATCCATTCCGTCGTAGCGCGGCCAATGCGAGTAGAACTTCGTGACTTCTTGTTCCGCCGCTCCGGTAATTTGGGTCAGCCCGATCGCCTTCGCCCAGCTGACGGCCCTATGATTGAACGCAGACTCCTGCGCGATCAGCCCTGTCAAAAAAGCGGGGTTAATACGATGCTCGGTCGACATCTTGTGAATGGTCTTGAGCATCTCATCGTTGAGCTTGAATGTCCCTGTCGTCAGAACCGCCTTTTCCTCGAAAACGTCGCAGACCGGCGGCTGATACCGTGCGAACACGTAGGGATCGTATTTCGAATGGCGATAGACGACTTCGATCTTATTGTCCCGATCAGGCAGAATCCGCAGATTAGGGAACCTCAGCTTGAGCCGGTTCCCTCCTGCGGAAGTATCCACGCGAGCCTGGGCCATGAATCTGGCGGTCAAATCGTGCCCGTTATACAGAATCGTCAGATCCGGCTCTTTGGGGACACCCAAAGAATCATTCACTGTGATGGTGAATTCCGTGCGTCCATGCAGAACCTGGCGGTCCGGTGTGAATTTGATTTCAGGTTTAGCGCCCGAACCAAGGAGCAGTGTCTGCGTTCGTTGCACGAGCCCGGCAGGCGCACGCACGCCTTGAGCGGCCTCGTCTTGAGCCGCATTCACCTTCGACGACATTTCGATCGCGGTCTTCGGCAACAGCGACGTGTTCGCCCCGAAAGGCGTAGTGGGCCCGGCGCACGCAGCGCACATAAGTCCGAACAAGAATATATGAACAAGGAACTTCATAGGCTCCCCGGTGAGTCTGGTTTTCGAATTTGAAGGTGAACTTACATGAGCAGCGAGATACCTTCTTATCGGACCAAAGTCGGGTCGACTTGACGCGGCATTCGCTAGTGATTTCAAATAGTTAAGCAATCTCAGAATGACGGCTCCAACCTGATACGAAAGGCCCCGAAAAACTTGCGAGGCGCCTGATTTTGTCGTGTGGTGAACAACATCTTGTCATGTCACTCGCCTCTCGAGTGAAAGTTACCCGAGACAGGAAATTTCGTTGAACTTGTGTTCACGGAAAAAAACTTTTTTCGTTTGCCTCCACAACCTGAAGCCGAAGAGTTTCGGGCTCTTACCGAGTCTCACTTATGAACATCAATCGTATTTCGTTTATAGAATCAGGAGCTTGCGCGGATTTTTGTTTTACTAAAAAATTCTAACTATCCTGGTCTAGAGAAGCCGCTGATCTGACGAATAATTCCTTGGTCTATATGTTCCAACCTCATGTACGCACGGAACACTCTTCAAAAAGAGGTAACGTATGGGATGGACGCATAACAAGTTAATGCGTTTGATTACAATTTCGGCTCTTTCGGTTGCTACCGTGAACTGCGGTAACAGCGATTTCTTTTTCGGGCTCGCGCCTGAGGATGATTTCTTCGAGCAAAGCAGCACGCTCAATCGCATTAGCACGATCGACGTCCTCTGGGTCGTGGACAATTCGGGCTCCATGTCAGACCTTCAGCAAAACATCGCTGACAACATGAATAGCTTCATGTCGGACTTTCTGATTCAAGGCTACGACTTTCAAATGGCCGTCATCGGCACCGACGCCTGGCGCTCGGGCTACTTCCCTGCCGACGCGAACCTCGCGAAATTTCGTGACGGAACCGACCAGACTCAGCACACCGGCGTCTTCGTCGTGACACCTCAGACTCCGAACCCGGTACAAACGTTCGTCACCAACTTCATGCTCGGCACGTCCGGCACGGGCGACGAGCGCGCGTTTCAGAGCTTTCGCGCCGCTCTCGACAGCCCGCTCAACAGCGGATTCGTGCGCCGCGGAGGCTACCTCGCCATCATCATCGTGAGCGACGAAGAAGACTTCTCGCACGACGACGCGACCATGAATGAGAGCTACGCCCAGCCGACGCTGCATTCGATTCAATCATACGTGGATTACCTGAGCGCTCTCACGGGCTCCTCAGGCCGCTACCGGCGCTACAACGTCTCGACGGTTTCGATTTTGGATCAGAACTGCCTGAACCAAAGCGGCGGCAAAATCGGCAATCGTTATATGGAGCTCGCCGACGCGACGGGCGGCCTCAAAGTCGACGTCTGTTCGCCGACCTTTGCGAACGACTTGAACATGTTGCGCAGTTATCTTTTGGAAATGCTCACGCAGTTCAACCTGACGCGGGAGCCCCTCAAAGAAACGATCAAAGTTTACGTGAACGGCCGCCTCATACCCGAGGACGAACGGAACGGCTGGACTTACCATGCCGACGTGAATGCGATCCGCTTTCACGGATCAGAAGTCCCGCCTGAAGGCGCCCAGATCTCGGTTAACTACGATCCAGCTGCGATCAAGCAATAAGCCGTCAAAGCCCGCGCACGCTCTGCCCGAACGCATGGTAGAGCTGCACGAGCGCGGCATGGGCACGCGCCCATCCTTCGACGGCCACGAGCTCGGCCTGGGCTTCGCGGCCACGCTCCACGAGCAAGTCATTGGCGCTTGCACGGCCCGCTTGTGAGCGGAGCAGATTCTTCTTGAGCAGCCGCTGCGACGTCACCAATACCCGCTCGCGATTCTCGGCCGTCTGCAGCCCGATTTTGAAATTTTCCTGATGGGCACGTTGATAGCTGAGACCATCGCGCCGTAACTGCTCCAAAGTGAGCTCGGCTTGTCTCGCCGTTTCGCTTTGCGCGCGGTAGGCCGCGACGTCCTCCCACCCGCTAAAAAGCGGAATCGAGAGCACGAGTGACGTTCGCCATTCGCTCTCCCACTGGCCACCCGTTTCAATTTGCCCTTGGCTATAAGAAAGGTTCAGCGAAGGGAACAGCGCGCGGTGAGCGCGGGTTGCCCGAGCCGCCTCTGCACTGCTGGCCAGCCGCGCGGCTTCGAAGTCGGGCCGGCCCTCGAGACCAGG
>DASUEL010000673.1:0-6218 GCA_036275095.1 Bdellovibrionales bacterium | reverse complement strand
CCTCCCGCTTTATCAAAACCTGCAGATGCAGGCGCAGCTTTTCGGGCTCGAGGCCGACGAGCCGATTCCGGTCGACCAATTTCTCGAGCACGAAATGGACATCCAATGGAGCGGCCGCAAACTCAAGACCATACACACGGGCATTTGGATCACGTGATGGCCACAGCTCAAGTTAAGGGCAAGACCGGCGCGAAGGTATTCATGCACGAAAAGGACCTTCCGCTTTATCAAAACCTGAAGATGCAGGCGCAGCTTTTCGGGCTCGAGGCCGACGAGCCGATTCCGGTCGACCAATTTCTCGAGCACGAAATGGACATCCAATGGAGCGGCCGCAAACTCAAGACCATACACACGCCGGGCCACAGCCCTGGCTCGTGCTGCTTCTATATTGAGGGCAAAACACCCATCGTATTTTCAGGCGACACGCTCTTTTTGCGCTCCATCGGCCGCACCGATCTCTGGGGCGGCAACGCCGATCAGCTCACGCGCTCGATCAAACAGCGCCTCTACACATTAGATGGCGATACCGTCGTACTCGCCGGCCACGGCCCCGACACCACGATCGCGAGCGAAAAGCGGCAAAACCCGTTCGTTTCGATGTGACGATGGGGCTTACGTTCCGGCGTCTCACAGCTACCGATCTCGACAGCTGCTTCAATCTGCGGCTGAAGGGCCTCCAAGAGGCGCCCTCGGCATTCTTGATCACGCTCGAAGAGCAGAGAGCCGAGGGGCCTGAGCGATTTCGACAAATCTTAGCCGAAACAGGCTGCGACAACGTGATATTCGGCGCGCTACGGGGGCGCGAGGTCGTAGGCACGTGCTGCATCTTTTTAGAGGAACGCCAGAAGGTGCGGCACAAGGCCGTTGTCTGGGGCATGTATGTCGACCCGGCATTTCGAAAGAGTGGCGCCGGCGGCGCGCTTCTCGATCTGGCGATCCGCCACGCCCGCGATGAGATGAAAGCTTCGGTCGTCGAGCTCTCGGTTGAAGGCGAAAATCATGCGGCCCGGCGGCTCTATGAGTCGCGCGGGTTCAAGCGCTGGGGGCGCCAGCCTCGCGCGATGTTCCACGGCGGCCGGTATTTTGATGAAGACTACATGAGTTTGCGGCTTGATTAACTAAAGAGTTTGACGGTCTGAACGACGGCGACCGCGACCACGTAGGCGGCTGCAGTGAAAAGCACGACCTGAAGCGCAGCGAACTTCCAGCTACCCGACTCCTTGCGCGCGACCGCGACGGTCGAAAGGCACTGGAGCGCGATCATGAAGAATACGATCAGGCCCAACACTGAAGCCGGAGTGAAGAGCGGCGCGCCCGAAGGTCCCGTTGCCGCCTTCATCGACGTGAGCAGGCTATTTTGCATCGACTCTTCGTCGGGGTCAGTAACGTTGAAAATCAGCGCAAGTGCCGCGACGAAAACCTCCCGCGCCGCGAAAGCCGCGATGAGGCTCAGGCCCACGCGCCAATCGCCGCCCATGGGTTCCATGAGCGGCTCGATCGCGCGACCCGCGCTCGCGGCGTAGCTCGTCGAGATTCGCTGATTCTCATCGGCGACTTGGTAGTTCGGAAACGTCGTGCCGGCCCAAATGATGAGCGACAAAATCAGAATGGCGGGACCCGCCTTGCGTACATACGACGAGGTCCTCCGGAACGCGTTTCGAAGGACGTGGCTCAAGACCGGCCGGCGGTATACCGGCAGCTCCATCATGAACCAGGATGACTCATCTTGTTTGTAGAAACGGCTCGCGATCGTCGCGGCGGCCGCACCGATGACCATGCTCAAGACATATAGACCAAGAAGCGCCAACCCCGGCTGCCAGGCCGGCGCATCTTGAAAAAGGTAGGCCAGCAGAAGCGCATACACTGGAAGCCGGGCGCTGCACGACATGAGCGGAATCACGAACAGCGTGAGTAGCCGCTCGCGTTTGGAAGAAATCGTACGTGCCGCCATCATCGCCGGAATCGCGCACGCGTATCCCGAGAGCAGCGGAACGAAAGAGCGGCCGTTGAGGCCGATCTTCGATAGCGGCCGGTCGATAATCGTCGCGGCCCGCGCGAGATAGCCCCAATCCTCGAGTAAGATCATGCCCAAAAATAGAATGAATATTTGCGGAACGAAAACCAGCACCGCTCCGAGCCCCGTGATCACGCCCTTCGAAAGAAAATTCGCCCAAAGCGTGCCTTCACCGAGACCGGCGGCCCAGTCCGCCGCGGAAGAAAAGCCGCCGTCGACGAAATCCATGAGCGGAGCCGCCATCCAGTATATCGAGCTGAACAGCGTGCCCATGATGAGCACGAACGTGAGCAGGCCCCAAACGGGATGCAACAGCACCGAGTCGAGCTTCGCGGTCTGTTCGTCGACGCGGAAGACACTGATCGGCTTGTCCGTGTGAATCACGGATTCAGCAAGGCGCGCGAGATCGCGATGCATGGCTTCGATTTTCTCGTCGTTCCACCCCGCGGGTTTTCGCAAGCCCGTCTCACCCTTGCGCGCGATCTCCGCGCGCATGACATCGACGAGCTCCTTCACGCCGCCGCCGAGACGGCCGTCGATCGCGACGACCGGAACCTGCAGGCTCTGCGCAAGCGTTTGAATGTCGAGAGTGGCCCCTTTTTTCTTCACGAGGTCCATCATCGTGAGCGCCACGACCACCCGAAAGCCCGAGTCGAGGAGCTGGCGCACGAGCAAAAGGTGCCGCGACAATTGCGTGGCATCGACGACCGCGACGACGACCTCCGGATTCGTTTTCGTGAAGAGCGCATCGACTGTGACTTTTTCTTCGGGAGATTTCGGAATGAGACTGTAGATTCCTGGCGTATCGATGGCCGCCATGCGCTCGCCATAAACGTCGAGGGTTTGACCGACCGAGTATTCGACGGTGGAGCCGGGGTAGTTGACGGTCGCGAAGCTCGATCCCGTGAGCCAGTTGTAGAGCGTTGTTTTTCCGGCGTTCGGCGGCCCGACGAGCGCGCCAACAGGTCCCGGGCTCAGACTTGAATGCATTCGGCTTCTTTCTTGCGAAGTGCGACGACCGCGCCGCGAATCTCGACCATCAACGGATCGCCGAACGGCGTTTTACCTCGGAGCGCGACCGTTTCACCACGAACGAATCCAAGCTCGCGAAGCCGCGAGACATAGGCCTCATCGCCCACCAGATCTTTAATCACTCCGACGAAGTTCAACGGTTTGTCGCTCAATTTCATACCCTCGGCTCCCCAAAATTTAGCGACTCACATGATGAACGTCCAGCTCGAACGCCCCAAAACACCTTCTTGAAAACGAAATGAAACCGCCCTGAAAGCCTTTTGGTCAAAGCGATTGAACGCCTTCCCGTACCAAGGTCAAAGCTTGAGCGATCTGCGCTTTCACCTTCTCAGCCCGGGCGGGCAGCAGCTTTTTCGTCGTCTCATCCATGTAAAGCTCACGGTTCATTTCGACTTGAATCGAGTGCTGGCCGTCGCGCGGGCGGCCGTACGTTTCGGTGATGCGCCCGCCGAGATAGGGCCAGTTATAGCCGACGTCGAAACCGGCGCGGCGGTAACTCTCGATCACGAGGTCTTTGAACGCGGCCGAACAGCTCGTACCCTTCACGTCGCTCACCACGATATGCGGGCGGCGCTGGCCGGGGTCGCGGTGCTCGTCGGTTCCGACCGATGGCATGCTATGGGCGTCGATGTGATAGACGGCGATCGCGCCTTTCGCTTTGAAGCCGTCGAATTGCGCCTGCACGTCACGGTGAAACGGCTCGAAATATTTTTGAACGAACTCGCGGTGAAGCGCTTGCGGAATAGGTTTCGGCATCAGCATTTGCCGAGTCGTCGTGATCTGCCAATGGAACCCGCGGCTGAAACGCCCCGGGGGATTCGAGTGGCCTTCGACCGTGCTCGCATCGACGTCGGCCGGCAATCGGTTCAGATCGACGACATAACGATGCCATCGTGTCACGACCATCGGGATCGACAGTTGCGTCGCGCCGGGCCGGTAGAGCTGATCGACGAACCGGTCGACATCGCACATCAGAAGCGGCTCGGGTAAACCCCTCAGCCAGGAGGCTTCGGGAGGCACGTCCTCACCCGAATGCGGTACGGAAATAAACAGCGGAATCATCGTTGTATGACGCTAACAGAGTTCTCCACTTTTGCCCAGATCTGTGTTTGGATTGAAGGGTGGCGAAGATCTACACCAAAACCGGCGACCGAGGCGAAACCGGCCTCGTCGGCGGGCAGCGCGTTTCAAAAGCCGACTTGCGCTTGGAGTGCTACGGCACGGTCGACGAGCTCAACAGCGTGCTCGGCCTCGCCGCCTCCTCTCTCGAACGCTCGCCGAAGTTCGATGCGGCTACCAAAAAACAAATCGGCGGCATTCTGAACTCATTGCAAAACGAGCTTTTTAATTTGGGGAGCCGGCTTGCGAGCGCCGACGAAGACACCCTCAAAAAAATGCCGGTCGTCCATGAAGACCGGATTACGTTCATGGAATCGACGATCGACACCTTCACCTCCGAGCTTCCGCCGCTGAGAAACTTCATATTGCCCGGAGGAACCGAAACGGCGGCCCAAATTCAGTGGGCCCGAACCGTCTGTCGGCGCGCCGAGCGGTGGACCGTACGGCTGAGCCAGTCCGAGCCCGTCGAGCCGGCAACGGTGCGCTACTTGAATCGCCTCAGCGATTTTTTGTTCGTGATTGGCCGCCTGCTGAACCATCGCGCGGGCGTCCAAGAAACCATCTGGAAGAGCTGAGCGATGCGGCTGGCGCTTGCCGAGAGCAATGACGACCGCGCTCTCCGTGAATTCTACGCCGAGTCCTCGCTTCACGGCCCGGTCGATCTGCGCGTCGAACGCCCCGGTAACTTCTTCGACCAATATCGCCTGCAGAGCGACGACTATTCCACGTTTCTTCTAAAAACCGACAAAGACCGCGTGGTCGGCATCGCGACGATCATTTTCCGCAAGGCCTTTTTGAAAGATAAATTCGAGACGATCGGCTACTGCACCGATCTTCGCATCGCGCCCTCGCGCCAGGCGATCATGGAATGGACCGACCATTTCACGCCGCTTCTCGAGCAGCTCACGCATGAAAAAGGCTGCCATTATTTTTTCTCGGCCATCGCGCGCAACCAAGGCCGCGCTTACAACGCGCTCGTCAGGCCGCGCAGCGTGCGCCGGCATATTCCGCGCTATTACCAGCTCGGACGATTCGAGATCGTCAGCGTTCTCGGGCGGCTTCCGTTCGCGCCGCCGCCGCTCCGCACGCTGGTCATTCGACACGCCGATGCCGCGGCCGACTTTGAAGCCCTCGCTGCCTATCTACGCAAAAAAACCGAAGGGCGCCTGCTCGCCTACGAATATTCCGCCGAGTTCCTCAAGCGGCGTCTCGAAACCTGGCCGGGACTGACCGACCGCAATTTCATACTCGCCGAGGACCGGCGCGGGAACATCGTCGGCTGCGTCGCGCCCTGGGACAGCGCCGCCGTGCAAACGTTTTCGGTCCACCAGTACAATGGCTTCAGCAAGACGCTGCGAAACACGATGAACCTGCTCGCGCTCACGCGCATGACATCGCGGCTCCCGCGCACGGGCCAGCGCCTCAATTTCGATTATCTCACGCATTTTCACGCCGATAATCCCGACATCTTTTACAGCCTGCTCTACGAGGCTTACGAGCACGCGCGGCCGAACAAATTCCTGGTTTATTCGCAGTTCATCGTCGACCCGACCACGCGGCCGCCGAAGTCCTTCGCGGCCGCCAAAGTTCCGTTTTCGCTCTACACCGTCCTCTCTCCGAAAACCCCGCTCCCCGATTTTCTTCGAATGCCCCGCGTACGCGCGGCACCCGATTTCGAGCTCGCGCTTCTTTAGAGCGCCATCAGTTTTCGTCAACGGTCCATAAGCGTTTCCCGGGAGCATCTTGATGGGCACGGTGTCGTTTCGCCCTCTGGTTTTGCCGTGTAAAAACGGCAATCCGTCTGGGCCCGCGTTAAAACGCGGCGCCGTTCGGCAAGTCGGCACCGAAACGGCTGGCATCATCGTTGCTACTTAGGTCCAGTGTAACCTTCCAGGCTCCTTCCACGATCGTGGGTACCTAGAGCCAGAAAACTGAACCTTCCAACAAATCTTCTCCCGGAGTCCTTAACAAGGACTCCCGCCGCCTTGAGATTTCGGGTATGTTGGGAGCACACATCATGAAAAAAATTACGATTATTCCCGGCGATGGTATC
>DASUEL010000672.1:0-4587 GCA_036275095.1 Bdellovibrionales bacterium | reverse complement strand
TCAGAGTGCGTCCTACAATTCTTCGGACTTTCGTCGAAGTTTCTTTAGCTCCGTCTCGGAATGAGACGCCGCGAGACCAGCTCATTTTTGGACGTAGGTCGGCCGATACGTGTCTAAATGCGCATTTCAAATATCGTCGTCGGTGCACTCTTTGCGTTGGCCTTGGTGCTGGCCTATCAGAACTGCGGGACAGGTTTTCGCCCCGAAGGTCAAAGCGAGCTTCAATCCAATCAGGCTCCTGGCACGCTTGTGTTGTCTGACTTGACGACCGGATCGGCACAATATTCGAAAGCTCGCACGGTCAACGTCAGCATCGCGAACGACGAGGGGGCCTCGTCATGGTGTTTGACGGAGTCGGCCGAACCGCCATCGGTCGCGTGCGCGGCCGCGAACGGCTGGCAAGACGAGCGCCCCGGCCAGCTTCAGCTCTCGGAAAGCGACGGCGCGAAAATCGCGCGTTTGTGGCTGAAATTCGCGGGCGACCGAATCGCGGCGTCCGCCGTCACAGCGCAGATCGAACTGGACACCACGCTGCCCGAGCTGACCTATGCGCCTGAGAACGCGCTGGCAAACACAAATTCGCGGGCGTTCGCGCTGCCATTCACGGCGAATGACGGCGGAAGCGGTCTCGCGAGCGTTCGATGCGCGCTCGACGGGAGCGCGGCTCAGAACTGCGAAAGCCCTTTCACGGCCGCGATGCTGGCTGAAGGCCCGCACGAGCTCGCCGTGACCCTCGCGGACCGCGCGGGCAACACGCGATCCGTCGTGGTGGGCTGGCGAGTCGACACGACGGCGCCGACTGTCGCGATCTCAAGCATGCCGGCGAATCCCACGAATCAAACGGCCGCGGCCTTCGCGTTTTCGGGAACTGATGGAGGCGCGGGTGTCGAGTCCTACGAGTGCAAGCTCGATAACGCCGAGTTCGCCGTTTGCGTAAGCCCGAAGGCTTACACGGGCCTCGCGGCCGCGAGCCACACGTTCAGCGTGCGAGCCCGCGACCGCGCAGGCAACGTCTCGGCTCCGCAGACGTTCAGCTGGACGATCAGCACGACGGCTCCCTCGCTGAATCTCACAGCCACGCCTTCCGACCCGACCAGCTCACAACAGGCTTCATTTACGTTCACCGCGACCGGTGCGGGGGCGATCTCATATGCCTGCGCGCTCGACACGGCCCAAGCGTCGGCCTGTACGAGCCCCAAAACATATTCGGCGCTCTCCGAAGGACGGCATCAGTTCAGTGTGACCGCGACCGATGCGGCGTCCAACTCCAGCTCGCTACAGTTCGCTTGGACGGTTGACCGCACGCCGCCTGCCGCTCAGATCTCGAGCGGGCCCGATGCGATCACCAACTCCAGAACCGCGCGATTCGCGTTTGCCGGCACCGACGCGTTGAGCGGAGTGGCGCGCCTCGAGTTCGTGCTCGACACGGGAGCTTATGCCGCCGTCAACAGCCCGCTCACGATTATCGATCTTGCCGACGGTGCCCACAGATTCTGGATTCGCGCCGTGGACAACGCCGGCAACATCTCGCCCGCGGTCGAGCGGGGCTGGACGGTCGACACGGCCGCGCCGGCCGCGCAAATCACCTCGGCACCCTCGAATCCGTCCGACTCCAACAACGCGACATTCGCCTTTACCGCCTCGGACTCGGGCGCGGGGCTGTCGCGCATCGAGTGCCGCCTGGACGGAGCGGCGTTCGCGGCGTGTTCGAGCCCGGTGAGCTACGCCTCACTGGCCGACGGCACCCATACATTTTCGGTCCGCGCGCTCGACCTTGCGGGCAACGTTTCGGCGATCGCCCTGCACACCTGGACCGTGCGCTCCGAGGCCGCCGTGCTCGCGCAGCAGATCGGAGATCAGTACAATTGCACGTTGCCCGCGAACGTAGGCCGCAACGGCGCGAACCTGGGCTACGCGTTTCTCTCCGATGAATCCGCCTACGCCCTCGCCAAACTCATGCGCGACAAGAACTGTTTTCAGAACAAGCCAAAATCAATCATCGCCTATGTCAGTACCGTGAATTTTCCTCTCGACGGCGCTGCCGCCCAGACCGGCGCTGCCGACGAGCAGAAGTGGCTCGACTATTGGGACGCGCAGATGCGCAAGTGGGGCGAGCTGGGTTACGAAGTTTGGATTCACCCGTTTCCGTTCTTGCTCAGCCCGGGCGGCATTCTCAACGACACGAAACCCGGAATGCGATGGCTCGTGCGAAACGATCTCGATCTCGGCGCGGCAGCGCCTGAAGTTTACAGCTGCCGGGACGGACGTACGACCGTGATCCCGAGCATATACGATCCCGCTACGATGCAGCTGGCGCGGCGTTTTTATCTCGGCGTCAAAACATTCTTTTCGAAATATGCGAACTTCAAAAAAATCAGCATCGTTCCGCCGAGCGACTTCGGAGAGTACGGCTTTCCTTTCGGTTTTCCAGACGGGCCGGCCGGCTGGTGGCAAGGAACGAACCACGTTTTCAATTGTTACAAGACGGGCGACTCGTTTGCCCGCGCATTAATTCCGGCCGACCCGCCGCCTGCCGCGCTCTATTCGGGCAAGCTCAACGAGTTTTCGCAAAGCCTCACCCAATTCGTGAAGCAGAACTTTCCCGATAAGCGCTACATGGTGTACATGGGCTACGGAAACGACGACAACCCGGTCGACGGTTTTACTTACGGAGACGTGACTCGATGGGCGGTGGCGAACGGCATCGAGCTGCACTCTTCGCATCTCGGCGGGCTGGAGGAGTCGGCCATTCCGCTCGAGAAAATTCAGGTGGCGAAACCGGCCGGCTATCCGCTCAGTCTTGAAGGCTACGGTGTCTTTGGCGGGTATGAGGCTCTGCGAAACGTCTACTATGGCTCATGGATGCAGGCCACGGTGCTTTGGATCTACAATCTCGATTACAATCCATTCACGGCTCAGCTCCATTACTCAACCGGCCGGCCGCCCGCGACTTCACTTGTTTCCGACAAGGGAATCGTTTTCGGCGATGCCGGCGGCCTCGGCGCGCTTCGCTCGTCGTATCTCACCGCTGGCTTCATCGATCTGCCGAAGGCGAATTCCACGATCAACGGCGATGCGATCGGACCCGTCGGAGGGTGGGGTTATTTCAATGCGCCTTACGGAGACGGGCATAATTATGGAGTCGAAATATACGCCGGCCCGCTTTTCGAGGGCTCACCGTACCCGGGGGATCTCAATCGGAACCGCTCGGTTCCAGGTCTTCACCCGCAATTCATGAGACGGGTGGCGACGTCGGTGACGAACTCGGCGCGGGCGCCTGGCGGCACGGACCTCTCGCGCTTCGGTGCGAACTGGAAACCGGATCTCGCGTCGGGGAAGGCCGTAGTGCGAGTCTATATGACGAACGGCAACGCGGAGATCATCGCCGAGCATCCTCAATCTCCGCTCATCGTGGAAATCGCGAGCCGCGTCTCGGGCCATTACCAATTCAACCGTTTGCCTCCGGCCCCGTGCGCGCTCAATCTTCAGCTCAAGGGCCGCGCGGTCGATTCCGCGAGCCCCGGCGCGCGGCTGATTCTCGTCGTGGTGGACGAGTACAAGGGCCGCGTGCTCGGCCAAGGTCTTACGGATACGGCGGGCAACTTTGACTTTACATTGAACGTTGAATCTTCGCAAAAGCCGCTGCAAGTCGCGCCGCGAGTTTACGTGCTGATCGACAATGACGGTAACGGCACCCGCGAGCTTGTGGGCCTCATGCACGACATGACGGCGCAACTCAGCAACGTCGGCGGTTACAATCTCGTCGCGAACCCGTTCGCGACGACGCTTGCCGCGTGCCAGTAAGTCTTCGAGCTTTCGTCGAGGCTTCTTTAGTCCTGTCCCGGTTTGAGACGGCCCGAAATCGCATTCAAGACTTCAGAATTACGCTCTATCTAACGAAGCGTCAGATGGGGGGCCAACATGCAATCGGCACTTGTGCAAGATAGCAATTCGCGCACGCTCGGCCTGGACCTGCTGCGAGCATTGATCGTCAATATCGTTCTTATTTCGCATTGGTTCCATCAATATGGTGCCGACCATAACTTCAGAACTTTGGCCGGATCATTTGCGATCGAAGGGTTCTTCGTTCTCAGCGGATTTCTAATTGGCAATATCCTGATTCGGGGGATGATCTCGAAGCCGGAAATGTCCACGGTCAAACGGTTCGTCGTGCGAAGGTGGCTGCGCACTCTTCCGAATTACTACTTGTTCTGGTGTTTGAATCTGCTGCTCGTGTGGTACGTTTCTGGAAATTTCAGGCCGCGCTTCGAATATTTGGTTTTCATGCAGAACTTCGCGTGGCCTATGCCGGGGTTCTATATTCAAACTTGGACAATGGCGATAGAAGAGTGGTTCTATATCAGCCTGCCGCTCGCGCTGCTCTTGGTGCTTCGAAGCAAGAGCACGTCGTCGTCTCGAAATATTTTGTGGCTGGTTCTCGGAGTGTGTGTCGCGGCGATCGCATTTCGTCTTTACGGGTCTCTTGTCGAGGGCCTCGATTTCAGAAAACTCAGAAAGTACACGATTTATCACTTTGATGCGCCCGTGATCGGAGTCCTCGGCTCCTACCTCAAGTATGCGGCCCCG
>DASUEL010000671.1:0-9369 GCA_036275095.1 Bdellovibrionales bacterium | reverse complement strand
AGCATTTTGAGCGGAGCTTCGAGCACGATCTCTTTACGATCGATATTGTAGCCCATTTTCGCCAACTCTTCAGCGATATCCGCGCTCGTCACGGCGCCGAAAAGCTTATCGCTGTCTTCCGCGGTCTCGACCTTGAAATTAACGGTTTCGCGGGCAACTTTTTCCAGCACTTCTTTGCGCTTGCCTACGGCTTTCTTTTTCTTAGCTTCGGCAACGCGGTTCAAATGCTCCCACTCCTTAACGCGCTTCTCAGTGGCTTCCACAGCCAGTTTGCGCGGGAGCAGAAAGTTGCGTGCGTAACCATCGGCAACCTTTACAACTTCGCCAACCTTGCCCAGGTTGCGTACATCTTCTTGAAGAATGACCTTCATTTCACACCTCTCCCATTGTCTCAGCGGATTTTTTCAAAAGCCGCCGACGGATATCGATCCATAAATCTACAAAACCAACAAAACTCACCAATAAAAACAACTGTCCAATTAAAACGAAATAACCGAAAGCTCTCCAGAAAAGGCCGACCTTAAATACCTTAAAAAAGGTGCCGACAATCGCCATTCCTTGAAGGAAATAGGCATAGATCATCACGTTAAATAAGTTCTGGCCGGCAAACCTCATGGCCTGGTCTCCGAGCTCGACGAAGCTCCCGACGACTCCCGCCAAGAAGACCCAAACCAGAAAATCGGGCAGGGCGAACTGCGAGAGCTCGGGTGCCGGAGTCGCCGACAAACCCAGCCGGCGGTCGACGACCAAAGAAATCCAGAGCGAAAACATCAGCAGGATTACGATCGCCGAAGGAATCTGCGGAACGATCGTATTCACATCGAGCTTGAGCGTGGGCTCCATGAGCTGCAAACGATCGACGACTTGGCCGACGCCGTCGCGCACGAAAGGCAACAAATCGAGTCCACTCACGTTTTGGAGCGCGGCAAGATTCAATCCGACAAACGTGCATGTCCCGGCCAGGCTCAGCAGGCCTGCGGTTTCGATCTTGAACCCGTTCGATTCCAGCTCTGCATACAAGCCCACCAGGATCACGATCGACAGGAACGGCGCCCAGAGCGCAACGTGTCCGGAGAACACGAGCACGAGCCCCGCCATCAATGACAGGATCCAGTAGTAGCCGCTGCCGCCGACTCGGCGGAGAACGATCAGCGGAATTGACGAGAGCACGATCGTCGCAAGAGACAGCAAGACCGCCCCAAGCACGAGTGAGATCGATCGCACGAGCTTCATGGGTTACCCTTTAATAATTATTCTTCGTCATCTGAACGGCGGTCACCGCGATCGCCACGGTCTCCGCGGTCGCCACGGTCACCACGATCGCCGCCTTCGAGGGCTGCACGTTTCGCGGCTGCGCGCTTTTCCATCAGCTTTGCTTCGCGCTCACGCTCTTTCGCGGCGTTCGCGGCCAGCTCTTGCTTGAAGCCTTCAACGTACTGATTCAAATCGGTCACGTTGTCGAGGCGGGTATGGATAAAACGAAGAACACGGTCATTAATGCGCATCGTACGCTCGAGCTCGGCAACGGCTTTGTTGTCGGCGTAGAACGTCGTGTGAAAATAAATGCCCCGCGGTTGCTTGTGAATCGGGTTGCCGAGGAGGCGGCGTCCCCACGTATCAACGTGAACGACAGATCCTTTGTGATCTTCGATGATTTTCTTGTTCCGGCGGAACAGCTCTTTTTGAGCGTCTACACCGGTTTCAGATTGCAGGATGATAATACCTTCGTAAGGGCGGGTTGCCCCTTCTTGACTAGCCATAAGACCCCTTGGTTTAGGCCCCTGAGTCATTGCCCAGGAGCGGGATTGAATTTAGAATGTAAGGGTAGGTCCTAACATACTTTTTTTGAGAACTTAAGGTCTTTATGGCCCTCTATTTGGTAATCGTCCAAGGCCCGCGCGCGGGCGATCGATTCAAGCTCAAGCCCGGATTGTCATTTGGCCGTTCGAAGGCCGACGTGAACCTGCGCGACCCGAAGGTCTCAAACAAACACGCGCAAATTGCCGAAGTCGATGGCGAGCTCGTATTGGTCGACCAGGGCTCCACAAATGGAATTAAAGTCGACGGCAAAAAGCTACCAGAAGTGGTTCTCCGGCCTGGACTCAAGATGCTTTTGGGTACGACAGAGGTTGAAGTCACCCAAGAGCTAGATGCCGACGAAGACATGAGCCTGGAGGAGTGGCGACGGAGCGTGTTGCGCACCATGGCGAAGGCGTCCGGATACGTCGAGACAAACGTTCCGGTTTTGAAAGCTTTTCATAAGCCGGTCGGAATCGAGTTCGAGGATGCTGGGGTCAAGCACAGCCGCATCTTTGGCTATGGCCCCCGCCGCGTCGACCCGTTTTCGCTGGAACTCGATGTAGACGTGCCGGCTTCCCCGGGGATATTTTTTGAGCTGATTCCGGAAGGCGATAAGTCCGTTCGATTTCGAACCCCACATCCCGACTTCGTACGCCTAAATGGCGTTCCGGTAGATGCCGATGTCTTGAAGGACGGCGATATCATCAATGTTCAAGATGTGGAGTTGAAAGTTTCAATCAAATGATTTCAAAGCAAACTGGTTTCGTTGAGAGTTTTGACGGCACGCCGATTTATTACGAAGTTCGCGGAAGCGGAAAGCCGATCGTTTTTGCCAATGGCCTCGCGTGTGGAATCAATCAGTGGCACAAACAAATCAAGTATTTCTCCCAGCGCTATAAGACGATTTCGTTCGACTACCGCGGTCATCTGCACTCGAAAACACCGAAAAGCCATGACTACCTGACGATCGATGCCCTCGCGCAAGACCTCCAGAAGGTCTGCGACCATCTCGATGTCGAGCAGGCGAGCTTTTGGGGGCATAGCTTCGGCGCGCAGGTTCTCATTCGCGCATATGATATGACGCCTCAGCGATTTCACAGTCTGGTTTTCGTGAACGGGTTCGCGACGAACCCAATCGAGGGCATGTTCGGCCTCGACGTCGTCAGCTCGGCCTTCAAAATCATGAAAGACGGGTACGAGCAGCTGCCAGAAACGCTTTCTTATATTTGGAAGTCCATTGTCACGAATCCGCTCGCCATGAAGCTGAGCGGCTGGGCCGGTGGATTCAACCTGAGTCTGACGAGCTTCAAGGACATTGAGATTTATGCCCGGGGCGTTGCGAACATCGAGCTGGACGTTTTCTTGCGCCTTTTTGAACACATGATGAACTACGACGGGAAATCCGTGCTCGAGCGAATCAATGTTCCGGCCCTCATCATTGGGGGAGCGAAAGACGCAGTGACGCCCCTCAAATTTCAAAAAGCCCTTCATACTCATATCCGGGGAAGCGAGCTCCTCATTGTCCCGTATGGGTCGCACTGCGCTCAGCTGGACATGCCCGACTTGGTTAACTTGCGGATCGAGAAGTTCCTCAATCAGGTAAGGTATAGTCCTACAAATCAAACCAAAAAGGTTTCGTCGCGTTCTGCCACTCAAGCGCGCTGAATCTCTAAACTCTGTTGACGATCGTCCTCGTAAAAACATAGTCTGGTTTACACAGATTTAAACGAGGTTGCTTTATGTACGATCCGACCTTGGCCCAACAGATCGGTGCCTACATCCTAGAGCGGAGAAAAGAGCTCGGGATGACGCAAAAAGATCTGAAAAAGACGCTTGGCTTTTCCGCTCAATTTCTCGGCCGCATTGAGAAGGGCAAGGTGATGATTCCCGAGCGTTGCCTCGTTCGTTTGATCAACCTTCTTGAGCTGGATTTCTCGCGCATGGACAAAATCTATCGCTCGTCGGCCGCCGAACGCGTGAACACGCTCTTCGAAGAAGCACGAAAAAAGAAGGTCCGGCGCGGGGCCTAATTAAGGCCGCAGCGCCAGCCTGTCGACCTCAAACCCTTGTTTCTGATTTCCGTTGTCGCTCGTGAGCACGATCGTGGCCTCGCTCCCCTCGATGACGGGCGAATACAATCCCTCATGGCTTCCTGATCCCTTCCAGATCAATCCGCCTTTAGCGTCGAAGACTTTCACGACATCATACGTCTCTTCCGTTTCAATTCGTGCGAAGTGAATGGAAAACGCCTTGGTTCCCGCCGGCGCCCGAACTTCAAACTTGAGGTTTGCATCGTTCGGATAGGGGCTTGGTGAGGAAACCGCGAAGTTTACTGCCGGCCATCTCTGCGGGTCGTTCGGATCGTGTTGGTTCGTAAGCGCGAAGAAGGCGTTGACCAGCCCGCCGCTCACCGTCTTGCCTCTCAAATCGTTCAAGCTTTTGGTCGTCGCCACGAGCCGATTACGCACTTGAACCGGGGAGAGGTTCGGCTCGCGCGAAAGCAAAAGCGCGGCCACGCCGCTGACATGGGGCGCGGCCATCGAAGTTCCGCTTTGATATTCCAGCCCGTTCAGGCCCAAGCTCAAAATGTCGGACCCCGGCGCGGCCAAGTGAACGCTTTTTCGACCATAGTTCGAAAAGTAAGAAAGACTTCCTTTGTTGGTGACGGAGGCGACTGAGATGACGTTGTCCAAGCGGTAACAGGCTGGATACGCGGGCGTCATGTCCGTATTGCGGCCCGAGTTTCCAGCGGCCGCAACAAACAGAACTCCTTTGTCTTGAGCTTTCTTGAGCACGTCCTCCAACGCTTTCGAGTAGTCGCCGCCGCCCCACGAGGCATTGATCACTTTCGCACCATTGTCGATGGCGTACTGAATTGCGCGAATCGCGTCTTCGGTTGAGCCCGAGCCTCCGCTGCCCAGAAATTTCACGCCCATCAGACGAACTTTCCAGCTCACCCCGGCAACTCCGCTTCGATTGTCGCCCGCTGCGCCGATCGTTCCCGCGACGTGTGTTCCATGGCCGTGATCGTCGCGCGGGTCGCCGTCCTCGTTGAAAAAGTCGTACCCGAAGACATCGTCGACGTAGCCGTTCATATCGTCGTCAATGCCAGGGCGCCCAGCCGACTCCTTCGCGTTAACCCACATGTTCTCTTTCAGCTCTGCATTCTTGTGGTCGACGCCGGTGTCAACCACCGCCACGACGAGCGTCGGCGAGCCCGTCGTCAAGTCCCACGCTTTTTCGGCACCGATGTCGACGCTTTCTTCGCCTTTGGTGCTCTGAACGACTTGTCCCGAGTTCTTCAGTCCCCAGAGCGCCTGGTACTCAGGATCGTTAGGCACCGCCTCGGCGCGATAAATAAAATTTGGTTCGATGTATTCAATGCGGGAATCACGCGCCCTGGCAATTTGCTTCAGCTCATGCAGCTCCCGAGATGACTTCAACAGAGCAAATGTCTGCTCGCGATCGATGAACCTTACGGCGCGCCCCGATAGCTCGCGGCCCAATTCAGTCAGAGACGTTCGCGAATGCGTTTTTACGATGAACTCACCCGGTACAGCCCTTAACTTGGGCGCGGCGAAAGCACTGCCAGAGAGGAAAACAAGACCGGCAATAAGTAGGGCGCGCATGCTGTCCTCCGATCCTTCCTTGGACCAGTTTTGATTTTATCTAACGCGACCTTCGGCGGCCTAAGCGAATTTTCAACTTTGGTCCTAAGGCCGGTCATCTGACCTGGCGTGTTCGAGAGAAAACGGGGGTCCAGAAGTGATTGACGAGACCTTTAAACACGGCTTAACTCATGGACTACATACCCACGCAGTCCAAGGGGGACATGATGCAAATTTACGTGTGCATTAAGCAAGTTCCAGACACTGAAACCAAAATCAGGACCACTGCAACCGGCATCGATTCCGCCGGCGTGAAGTGGGTCATGAATCCATATGACGAATTCGCGGTCGAGGAAGCTCTCAAGCTCAAAGCCGCGCATGCGGGCTCTATCGTTACCGCCATTAGTCTGGGTCCCAAGGCTCGCGTTGTCGAAAGCCTCAGGACCGCTCTCGCGATGGGCGCTGACGAGGCCGTGGTCATTGATGCCCCCGAGCACACCGATAATTATGCAACGGCGAAGGCGCTTGCGGCCTACCTGAAAAGCCAAACCTGCGACATCGCTTTTTCCGGCAAGACTGCAATCGACGACAATTCAATGGCCGTCACCCAGATGGTGGCTGAATTCATGGGCATTCCGCACGCGACTGTCGTGACGAAGTTCGAGCTCAAAGACAAAACCGCAACCGTCGAGCGCGAGGTTGAAGGCGGAGCCAGCGAAATCGTCGAAGTTAAACTTCCCGCGATCTTCGGCGCCAACAAAGGCCTTAATACTCCTCGTTACGCAAGCCTTCCTGGCATCATGAAAGCGAAGAAAAAAGAAATCAAAGAAGTCGCCCTCGCCTCACTCGGCGTGAGCGATGCCGATTTTAAAGTGAAGCTCAGCGACTTCGAGCTCCCGAAAGAGCGCCCGCAAGTCAAAATGTTAACCGGTGATGTCGCCGCACAAGCGAGCCAGCTGGCCCGCCTCCTGCGCGAAGAAGCAAAAGTAATCTAGGGAGAGATGGCCATGGCAAGAATTCTCGTTTACGTCGAATCCGCTGAAGGAAAGATCAAAAAGGGAAGCCTCGAGCTCCTCTCGGCCTCGAAGGCCGCCGGTGCTGAGACCCACGCGCTCATCGTCGGCCCCGGCACCAAAGGCCTAGCCGCCGAAATCGGCCGCTACGGCGCCAAAAAAGTCTATGTTTGCGACGAAGCCCAGCTCGGCGCTTACAATCCCGAAATCTACGGCGATGTCATCGCGAACGCGATCGACTCCGACAAGCCTGATGTTGTTTTGGCGACCGGCACGAGCTCCGCGCGTGACGTGTTCCCGCGCGTCGCAGCTCGCATGGGCGCCGGCATCGCGACCGACGGCACCGAGCTTCAGATTTCGGGCCTCGATGTTCGTGTTCGCAAGCCGCTTTACTCCGGCAAGTGCACGGCGATTGCGACCGTTCAGAACTCGAAGGTTCGTTTCGTGGTAATGCGCCCGAACCAGCTTCCGATTTCAGAACCCGCGGCGTCGGCGTCACCCGAAGTCGTGGCCGTAGCCGCTCCGGCCCGTGATCTCAAGACAGTTATCAAAAATGTGGTGAAGAGCACGTCGCAAAAGCTCGACCTCGGTGAAGCCAACATCATCGTGTCTGGCGGCCGCGGCATGAAGGGCCCCGAGCACTTCAAACTTCTAAATGACCTCGCCGATGTTCTTGGCGCGACGGTCGGCGCATCTCGCGCGGTCGTTGATGCCGGATGGGTGCCGCACTCCATGCAAGTCGGCCAAACGGGTAAAACCGTTGCTCCGACTCTGTACATCGCGTGCGGCATTTCAGGCGCGATTCAGCACTTGGCCGGCATGAGCTCGAGCAAAGTCATCGTCGCGATCAACAAAGATCCCGAAGCCCCGATCTTCAAGCGCGCGACTTACGGAATCGTCGGCGACGTTTTCGAAGTCGTTCCCAAGCTGACCGAGGAATTCAAGAAGCTCCTCCAGTAAGAGAGCCCGATGTTTCGCCAAAGGGCCCTCGGATTCATACTCTGGGTGGTGTATCGAACCCTGATCGCCACCTGGAGAGTCAAAATCATCGAACATCCAGAAATGCAGGCTGCCCGAAAACGCGGGGAGCCGATTGTTTTCGCTTTTTGGCACGGCGATGAGCTCGCGATGCTGAGCCTGAATCGCTACTACAAAGTTGCAACCATGGTGTCCAGCAGCCGGGACGGCGAGATTATGAATACGGCCGCCAAACTTCTCGGCATGACTACGACCCGCGGCTCATCAACCCGCGGTGGCGCCCGCGCGCTATTGGGTCTGGTGAAGCTCGCAAAGGCGGGACTGATTCCGATCCTCGCCGTCGACGGGCCGAAGGGACCGATCTACAAAGTTAAGCCGGGCATTTTGCTTTTGTCGCGTGCCTCGGGCGGAAAGATCTTTCCCGCCGGAGTTGCAGCGTCTCGAAAAATCGTGTTCGAAAAGTCCTGGAACAAGGCCTATCTTCCACTTCCGTTCGCCAGACTCGTGTTCGTCTGGGGCGAGCCGCTTCCCGCTGTCGATGATGAGTCGCGACCAGACCTCGCCGAAAGACTTGAATCCCTCCTCCTAGATGCACGCCGGACCGCGGCCAATATCATTGCGTCGTCATAGCACGACATGTAGAATTTTAGTCACCCACACGAGAGGAAAACATGAGACCTTTCATGCTGTTTATCATCCTGGTTTACACAGCGACCCCGGCGTTTTCCCAAGATGTCGTCGCAACGATCGGCGATCAAAAAATCACGCTGGAAGAGTTCAACAAGCGCTACAACGAGGTCAGAAGCCTGGTACCGAATCCGCCGCCGAAAGAGGTTTTCCTAGAAGATTTGATTCGGTATAAGCTCGGCCTGCTCGAGGCCGACAAGAAAAAAATCAAAGATGATCCGATCGTGCAAGAGCGGGTCCGTCAGGAGATTTACAAAGGTCTTCTCGAAAAAGAGTTGGGCGAAAAAATCAACGCCATCAAGGTTAGCGAAAACGACATGCAGTCGTTTTACAAGACCAATCCCGAGGTGCGCACAAGCCACATTTTGGTCGAGATCAAGCCCGGCGCGAACGCCGAAGAACGAGCGGCCGCACGCAAGCGCGCAACCGAAATTCTGAGCGAAGTGAAGAGCAGCAAAAAACCGTTCGAAGAGCTCGTCAACCTTTATACCGACGACGTATCAACCAAGACCGTCGGCGGCGACATCGGCTGGCAAACGCGCGTGACGGTCGCTCCGGCCTATTACGAATCCGCTCTCAAGCTCAAGCTCGGGGAAGTCTCAAGCTTGGTCGAGACGGAGTTCGGGTTTCACATTATCAAGCTGACTGGACGCAACTCCTATCAAAAAGCCAACAAGCGTAAGCTTCGCGCAGCCGTCTTCGATGAGAAAAAGAAAGAAGTGTTCGACAAGTATTTCGGTCAGCTCAAGTCAGCCTATAAGATTCAGGTCAACAAATCGGCGCTAAGATAGCGATGTCAATGGTGCGGATTTCTTCAAGGGTGCTCATCGGATGCACCCTTTTTATTTTAGCCGCGTGTACCTCCGAGGAGGACCGCATTTCAAAGCAACCGGTGGTTACAATCGATGGCCGGTCGCTCGAAGCCAAAGAGTTCGCGCGTCGGCTTGCCGCCGAAATGAAAGCCTTCGACGCGCTCTATGCGAAACATCCGCAGAATGTGGCTCGGGTTAAAGAAGACGTCATACAAAAGTTCGTGAACGAAGCGCTGATCGAGCGGTGGGCCGTGCAAAACGGCATCAAAATCAGCGATGCAGACCTTGAGGCGGAGGTTCGGAAAGTTCGCGCTCAATACCCCGACGACATTGCCTTCCGCGGCGCCTTTGCAAAAGAAGGGCTTTCGCTTGATACCTGGAAAGAGCGCCTGAGAAAGAGCCTGCTGGCGCAGGCCGTCTATAGCCACGTGATAAAAGAGGTGAAGGATCCTCCGGAGGCCGAGCTTCAAG
>DASUEL010000670.1:0-3325 GCA_036275095.1 Bdellovibrionales bacterium | reverse complement strand
CAAAAGCTTTACAGCGACCGGTTTCTCTCGTTCACCCTGAGCACCCAGCTGATGTTCGATCGCGACAACTGGATCATCGAGCTCACGCCTCGCGTGCAGCAGCAGTGGGTCGACCTTCAGCCCTACCTGATGAAGCCCGGCGCGTTCTTGCGCGTGCATAAGCGATTCGAGCATTCCGAAACGGGGTTTACTTACGACTACGTGAGAAACGCGCCGCAAATGACGGGAATCGAATATCTGGGCGGGCCCATCCACTCGGCCGCCATTTTCTATTCATGGTACACGCCCGCGGTGCTTTGGTCGTTTTCGCTGGTCTACGATCGCGAGGACATCGGCCAGATCGACAACGGGGGCAACACGCTTCCGCTCGCCTTCGATGGCTTCGGCCCGATGATTCGAGCGCTCTGGTACCCGACCGACGCGTGGGAGCTCTTGTCGCAGGCGTACTATACCAAGCGCAAGTACACGCCGCTCGCGCAGCCGGGTGAAGTCGAACGCGCCGACGACCAGACCGGCCTTTCGGCCCGCGTCTCTTATAGACTGACCAAAGATGTGTCTTTCTATCTGCTCGGCGATTTCACGAGCAACAAGTCGACCTTGGACGCCGCGAGTGGTAAAAATAAGAATTATACCCAGTGGGGCGTATTCGGGGGCACGACTTGGGAGCTCAGCCTTTGACAGAATCCGACGAGTTGACAAAGCTCGTTCTCGGCGCTCAATCGGGTGACGAGGGCGCGCTCTCCGATTTAATCGAAGCGACCCAACGCGAGCTCTTCCGGTTTACTTACTATCTCTGCGGCAACAATCAGCTCGCCCACGACCTCTGCCAAGATACGTTCATCAAAGTGCTCGAAGGCATCGGCAACCTTAAGGAGCCTCATCGCTTCAAAAGCTGGCTCTTCACGATGGCCAAAAATCTTTATTTGGATCACAACAAGAGCTCGAAAAACAAAGGGCATGTTTCGCTGGATTCGAGCCCCGATCTGGAATCGAGCGAGGACAAACAAAAGGTCATGGAGATCCGCCAGGCGCTGTCTCATCTTGAGGCGGAGGAGCGCATTCCTCTCCTGCTCGTCGACCTCGAAGGCCATAGCTACCAAGAGGCCGCCCAAATCATCGGAATCAGCGAGGACGCGCTAAGGTCGCGACTTCACAGGGCTCGGCAAACATTCTCATTAAAATACAAAAAATCTTGAGAGGTTTCATAAGCCTGGCTCGTCTTCTCTGCAAGGAAGGGAACCATGAGCCAAGGAAAGCACTCACAACATGACGAAGCGAAGCTGATCACTCAGCAGGCGCTTCATCAGGCTCGGCAGATGGATCTGCAACCCTCTCCGTATATGCGCACAAGGATTTTGGCGGAGCTCCGGGACAGGAAGTCCCGCAAGCAAGCGGTCAGCTTATGGAAACGAGTTGCCGCGGGCTGTTTCACCATGGCGGTGGGAGTTCTGATATGGACGTCTATGTTCACAGGGAAGGCTTCTTTCGAAGCCATCGTGAACCAGCCTTATGTCGTGCGTGTCGAGATGACCGAGCTTCAGACGGAACTGATAGCCGGTGCTGAGATCTCACTCCCGGATGGAGTGACTTTTTATTCGGAGTCGTATCCGGAGCTTAAGGAAAAGCGCAGTTTGGACCTGGCCTGGAATGGAAGCCTGAACCGGCCGGTTCTGCCCTTCGTGATTCATGGGGAACACAAAGGGACCAAGGAAGTTAAGGTTAAGTTTTTTGACCGTGAGCGGAACATCGTTGCCGAGCGAGCTCTAGGGATTGAGTTCCTCGAGAAATCAGGGTCATAAAATATGAAACGGATTTTCACCACAATCATGATGATTACTGTCTCAGCGCAAGTCGCATGGAGCGACGGAGTCGTGATGGCGACGGCCGAGGATTTGGCCGCGTTCGACAACATGATCCGCGAAGACCGCACGAAGCGCGACGTCACCCTCCGCCGTGAAGCCGGCCCGAAGGTGCGGGAGACCACCACATTCAAATCTCTGGTCAAGGACGAAGCCGCCAAGTTGAAGAACGAAGGTTCTCAAGGAGGAGGATCTCAACCTGGCAAATGGGTCGTCGAGCAGAAGAAGAACGGCCGCGCCGGCACCGACAGCAGCGACTCAAAAGAGGGCCGCCGCATCCGCGAAGAACAAAGCGACCGCCGGGGCCGCGGAAGAAACTAAGTTACAAAATAAAATACGCTGATGATTTTACGACCGGCCATGATGGCCGGTCGTTTTGCTTTTTAGCGGCACTCTGTGGCGGCGATGGCGCTCAGGCGCTTGGCGGGCTCGCCCGACAGTTCCGTGAATTTCAGAGTCGTGCTGCCGAAGACGGCCTCGCCCGACTTGAGCTCGTTGTTTGTCGTCACGTTCTTGAGGATCATTTCGGGGCGGCCAGCAATGTTAAAAGTGAACGTACCCATCCCGACTTCGATGGTAGAAGATTTGCGGCAGGCAGCGACTTTTGCGGTATTCGTCTTGAAGATCGTCAGGCGCGCACTGCTGCCGGCGATACCTTCTTCAGCGGTGCCTTGCAGGCAGAACGCGGGGAACATCGCTCCCATGGTATAGAGTTGATAGCAGCCGTCGTAGTCATACGGGCTGGGACCCGCTTCGGCGGCTGACGAGATACCGGCGATGGCCAATGCAGCGGTCAGGATTAACTTTTTCATGTCTTGCTCCTCTTTATTATTAGCCGGCAATTCACCCGACCGGCGGTTATTGACTTTGAATCAGCGCTTCGTTGCGAAAGCAGCTTACGAGCTTTGCCCTTCGCACGAGAGCGCTTGGCCGCCGAGATTGAGGTAGATGCGCGCGGTCTCGACTTCGCCGTCGTTCCTTTTGAGACGAACGTTCAGCTTGCCGTCTTGGGTCCAAAGACCGTCGGGCGAAGAGACTTTGAACTCGACGTAGAAGCTGTTGCCACGGGCGTCCATCTTCGTGAACGCGACGGGATTGCCCTCTTCCGTACGGCTCGACTCTTTATCGAAACTGATTTGAAGCTTCTTGTTCGTCTTGCGGTCTTCCACGATGAACGTGAAGCTTTGATTGTCGATGTCGATTTCGGCTGAGCAAACGACGTTGCCTTTGCGATCCGACCTCGAAACATAAAGGTCGCTCGTGTCGGTGACTTCGATGAATTTTTCTTCGACGGTCTTGTTCGCGATCGTGTTTGAGGACGCCATGGCCGCTGAGCTGAAACCGGCGATCAGAGCGAGGGCGAAATATACGGACTTGAGCATAAGTCTCTCCATTCTTCGAGATTCGGGTTTGTCGCACGACCAGGGAGCAATCGCCGTACCCCTGCGATCTCTTTTCAGGCGTGA
>DASUEL010000669.1:0-3159 GCA_036275095.1 Bdellovibrionales bacterium | reverse complement strand
CGAAATCAATGCCGGTGATCTGCTCGGTCAGCGAGCGCTCGTAACCTTGGTACGACGGACCGTCGGCGTCGGGCGTGCAGCCGCTAGCCCACGTGTCGGGCGTTACCGCCGTGTACCCGCAGATCGCGGGGTTCGCCACCGGATAACCGCCGCTCGATTTCACGGACATTTGATGAAATCCGCCGGAATAACATTGGCTCATGGCGAACACCGTCTTCTTGGCGCGTACTTTGGTGGCGAGGAGCTTCTCGAGCTCGCTACGGGAGAGGCAGCGCTCGTCGAACGGCCGCTGCTTGAACTCATCGCCGGCCAGGACATCGAAGGCCCAAAGGTTGATGCAGTTGTCGGAGTACGTCTTGTCTTTGTCACCGCTCTCGTTTCGATTGGGCATCCCGTGGTCGCTGACGAGGAGAAAAAATGTGTCACCGGCCTGTTGCGACTGCATGGCCCCGGAGTCGAAATATTTTTTTACATTGGCGGCGGTCGCGGGCTCGTTGTTGGCAATGATGCCCGGAAGCGTCTTCGAAAGCCTATAACCCGCGGGACTCGTCACGCTTCGGTGCACGTCGGCCAGCGTGACGTTTTGGTCTGGCCGCTGGCCCGAACCGAATGACACGCGAACGTGCGGGCCGCGCAGCTCATGAAGATAATCGTAGAGAGCTTTGGTTTGCAGATACTGGGAATAGTGATTGCCCGCCGGGGTGTCGCCTCCCGATAGAACATAATATTTGTCGGCGGCCGTGGCGGCGGCCGAAATCAATTGAAAGCCCGCGAGTACGGCGGCGGCTAAACGTGCGTTCATCTTACCCCCTGGACTGGTTTTAACCATGGCAGGCGTTGGAAGTCTACGGACGAATCGCGTTATGGATGGCGGCATTTGAATGAACCCGGGCAGGGCCCCGCCCGGCCAAGGCTTATGGTGCGAGCCGATTCGCGAATTATGTGCAAGACTATAAGAACGCGTTCTATTCGAAACGGGGAGCGTGATTATGATGAGCCGCCGAAAGGCGATGTGGACTCTGAGTGCGGGACTTGCCGCGCTCGCGGGTTCGGCGGTTTTGAGAAAGGGAGTGGGTCGCATGAAACGAGCGCCGGTATTTTTCATCGGTCATGGCTCGCCCATGAACGCGCTAGAGACGAACGACTTCACGCGGGCGCTTGCGGGCATGCGGGCGCTTTACCCGGCGCCGAAGGCGATTCTTTGTATCTCGGCGCACTGGATGACCGAGGGCACATGGGTTACGCACATGCCGAAACCGAAAACGATTCACGATTTCTACGGGTTTCCACAGGCACTCTTCGACATTCAATACCCGGCTCCGGGCTCGCCCGAGACCGCGAAGCTCGTGAGCGCGTCCGTGAGCGACCCTCGGGTGAACCTCGATAACGAGATGTGGGGGCTCGATCACGGCACGTGGACGGTTCTACGTCATGTGTTCCCCGAGGCTGACGTTCCCGTCGTGCAACTGAGCCTCTACATGGCGCAGCCGCCCGAGTACCATTTGAAGGTCGGGCAGCAGCTTCGGGCTCTGCGCGACCGGGGCGTTCTGATCGTCGGGAGCGGCAACATCGTTCACAACCTGAGACGGATCGACTGGAATACGCACGCGAAGCCGTTTGACTGGGCCATCGAGTTCGACGCCGTCGTGAAAGCGAGCCTCGAGCGACGGGATGCCAAAGCGTTGATGAGCGATTTTCACTCAAGTGAAGCCGGCAAGCTCAGCGTTCCCACGAACGATCATTACTATCCGCTGTTGTACGCCTTCGGGGCCGCCGACGAACGCGACGAGCTACGTTTCGTGTTCGAGGAAATTCACAACGCGTCGATCTCGATGCGCACCCTGAGCTTCGGCGCGGGCTGATTTTCGCGACTTGAGGTCGCTGAGCGCGCGGGTTAGACTTGGGCATCATGATCGAGCCCGGCCCCGTTACACCTTCAAATTGGCAGTCCGACGCGGATCGCGTGTTCGCGCTGCAAAAGCCGGCCTATCACGTGCCCTCGGCGCAAGTTCGCATCGAGCGATTGCGTAGGCTCGGCCGCGCGATTCGCGCTCACGAAGACGAGCTCGAGGACGCCGCATTCAAAGATTTAGGCCGCAATAAGACCGAAACGGGTTTTCTCGAGTTGCTCCCGACCTACGAAGAGCTTCGCTTCGCGATCCGTAACGTGAAATCCTGGATGAGGCCCAAACGAGTGCCCGCGCCCATTGCGATTTTCGGTACGCGCAGCCGGGTGGAGCTCGTTCCGCGCGGCACGGCGCTGATTATTTCTCCCTGGAACTATCCCATTTTGCTCGCGTTCTCTCCGCTGGTCGCGGCTCTTGCCGCCGGCAACCGCGCGATCCTGAAGCCATCCGAGATTTCGAGCCACGTGTCGGCAGTCACCGCGAAGATCATTCGAGAGGCCTTTCATGAATCCGAAGTTGCCGTCCTTTTAGGCGACCATCAGGTCTCGACCCACCTTTTGAGGAAACCCTTCGATCACATCTTCTTCACCGGCAGCACACGGGTCGGCAAAATCGTGATGGAGGCGGCGGCGAAGCACTTGAGCTCGATCACTCTCGAGCTCGGCGGAAAGTCGCCTGCGATCGTGCTCGATTCGGCGCGAATCGAGCTTGCCGCCCGCAAGATTGCGTGGGGCAAGTTCTGTAATGCGGGCCAAACTTGCGTCGCGCCTGATTACGTGCTGGTGCCCCGCGCGCTCGAGACGCGTTTCAACAAAGAACTCGAGAGCGCCGTACGCGAAATGTACGGCGAGGCTCCGCGAGACAGCCAGAGTTTCGGGCGTATCGTGAACGCCGCTCATTTCAACCGTCTTCAAAGTCTGATCGAAGGCTCAGTCGGGCAGGGGGCAAGAATCGTGACCGGCGGTGCGGTGGATCCGGCTCAAAAATACATCGCGCCCACGATCTTGTCGGGGGTCACGGGCGGAATGCCGGTGATGGACGACGAGATCTTCGGGCCGGTCTTGCCGGTTCTGGCTTACGACGCGCTCGACGGAGCGATCGCGCAGGTGAAGGCGCGTCCGAATCCACTTGCTCTTTACGTCTTCGGCGAAGACCGCGCGCGCGTCGACCATGTCTTGAAGTCGGTGAACGCCGGCGGCATTTGCATCAATGAGACCGTCGTTCATCTCGGGAACAACCACCTTCCGTTCGG
>DASUEL010000668.1:0-2510 GCA_036275095.1 Bdellovibrionales bacterium | reverse complement strand
CGTTTCGCTCCCGCGAGCTCTTCGAACACGCGCACGACGTTTCGCGCAACTGCGTCCCAGCTCGCGTGCTCGAGCGCCCAAGCACGGGCGGCGCGAAAAAGGTCCCGCCCTCCGGCGGCAGTTTCGAAAAAGCGTGTCCAGTCCTCGACCACCTGAAAGGCCGGACTCGGATACGCGCTCGCCAGCTCAGATGCGCCGGTGAAGCGGCTCACGGCGGCCGCCGTGCCGCAGCTCAAGCCTTCAAGCGCGGTAAGCCCCAAGCACTCGCGCGGAAACTCATCGCGGCTCGGCAGCACCGTCCAATCGTGGCTTTGATAATTTCGCAGAAGCTCGCTCTTGCCGGCCTCGGTCACGAAGCGCACGGTCATTTTCGACTTCGGCTCGAGCTCCTGCCAGAGCGCGCGAAGCTTGCGAACATACTCGCGGGTCGAGCCATCGGCCCAAAGAAGAAGCGTGAGCCGCGCCGCCCGCCGGGCCTGCCCCGCCGCCGCAAGCAGCTCCTCGAGCCCTTTGATGCGCAACGCCCGGCCGACGAACAAAAAACCCTCGCGCGCGGTTTCCCCCGCGGGCGGCGCGAACGCGTCGGTGTCGACGCCGCCATAGATGATTTCGGTTCGCTTGGGCCGTAACGCCAGATCTTCGGCGCTGATGCGGCTCGTGGCCAAGAGCGCGTCGAGCTGGCGATCGAGCCGGAGTTTGCGGTTCAACGTGGCGCCGCCGCCGTTGTGATCGGTCAGCACGATTTTCCGGCCGAGCAGCTTCGCCCAGGCGATCGCCGCCGGTGTCAACCACGTGTGAAACTGATGAAGGTACAATACGTCCCAGTCGTTGTGACTGAAGGCTCGCGGGCTGAAATACGGATTGAACGGATTGCCGTTGTGATGAAGGGCATCGTAGGAGTGAACCGAGAGCTTCGGCGAGATCACGCGATCGTACCGGCCGCCGCTGAAGCCGAGAACTTTGACTTTCGCGACCTCAGGGCGCCGCGAGAGCGCCGCCGCCAGCTCCTCGACATAACGCTCGCCGCCTCCGACTCGCTTGGGGGGCTCGAACAACGTCGGAGACACCATGAGAATTCGCACGTGCGCCTCACTTGCCCGAGCCCAGCGAGCGATCGAACGTCTCGCGGACACGGTCGTGATGCTCGCGCTGCGAGGTCTTCTTCTCCCACTCCTTGAGATAATGGACGACGAAATAGATCGTATCAAGGCAGGCCAGCGCGAAACCGTGGTACCCGTCTTTGTAGCCGCGTAGGCCGATGTAGCTTTGAAAGAACTTGCGCGCGGCCATCAGCGGAAGCTTCCAGCGCGGCACGACGCGCAGGATCTCCATGGGCGCCCGCTCGAAATCTTTCTCGGTGTAATAGTTGATCTTGTCGAGATACTTGCGAATGCTCGGCGTGGAGAAATGCAAATACATGCCTCGCAGCTCTCCCGTCGAGACTTGAACGCCGTCGGGCGGCGTGAGCGGCTCGTGCTCGGAGCGGGCTTTGTATCGCAGCTTGCCCTTTCGAAAGAGCGTCTCGCGCCGGCCTTTCGACTCACCCGTGCCGTGGTAGATCGGCTCGCCCAGGAAATATGAAACGAACGGCGCGGTGTAGACGTCGTGCCCGGGAGCCCCGCCGAGCAGGGCCTGGATCTCTTGTTGCAGCTCGATCGTGAGCCGCTCGTCGCTGTCGAGGCGGATGATCCAGTTCGACTTGGCTTGATCCATTCCGAAATTGAAGTTCTCGTAGATGTAGCCGTTTCGCGCGAAGTAGCGCACGTTCGGGTATGACTCGCAGATCGCTTTGGTCTCGTCGGTCGAGAACATGTCGACGATGATGACCTCATCGCAGAATCTGAGGGAGTCGAGCGCGCCGCGGATGATCTTCTGCACGTTCTTGGTTGGAATGACGGCCGCGACCGTGTTCTCTTTGGGATTCACTTCCAAATGATATATCCCCTTGCCTGCCATTGGAAGCGCGCGGCTCATCGAACGGCTCGACGTTCGTCCGTACCCAAACGGCGCGCGCTCGCGTAACATGAAAACGGAGGCCTGATGCTGCAAAAACTGAGACGATCGGCACGCCTCGCATGGGCGAATTACCGGATCAACCGTTACCCGAGCTTCTACTCTTCGCACGCGCAGTTCGGCGAGGACATGGTCTTGCGTTCATATTTAGGCGACAAGCCCCGCGGTTTCTACGTCGACCTCGGCGCGCATCACCCCTACTACCTCTCGAACACGTACCATTTTTATCGCAAAGGCTGGCGCGGCCTGAATGTCGATGCGGCCCCCGGAAGCATGCGGCCGTTTCAAGAGCTTCGCCCGCGCGATCTCAACGTTGAAGCGTGTCTCGGCGCGGAGGACGGCCGCGAGCTCGAGTTTTTCGTGTTCGACCGCCCCGCGCTCAACACCGCCGATCGCGCGCAAGCCGAGCGTCTTCAGTCGAGCGGCGAGGCGAGACTCGTCAGTTCGCACAAGCTGATCACGGTTAGGCTCGAAACACTGCTCGCCCGTCATGTTCC
>DASUEL010000667.1:0-2215 GCA_036275095.1 Bdellovibrionales bacterium | reverse complement strand
GTGCGGGGCCGGCTACGGCGCGCGTCTCTCGCACACCTCGGTCGTCCTGCAGCTCGGGCCATTGGCAGGCGGGCGCGGGCTCGATGTGGAGGTCGCGAGCGACACGAATGGCCGGCCGCGTTTGCGGTTTCCCGGGCATCCGTATGCCAAGCTTTCGACCGTTGTTGAGTGTCAAAAAGTTCGTCCGTAGTCTGGTCCATCCTACAGAGCCCGGCTCCATCGTGAGACGGTCTGCGATCTCAGCCTGAGAATCGGTGATTCGCGTCTGAAAAACGCGACTTAGGCCTTAGGTTTTCGGTCGAGGCACCGATAGATTCTCTATGATCGCGAAGAGACTCCTGCAGCTTTTGACTGTGTTTCTGGTGTTGCCTCTGACAGCCGCCGTCGTCGGCCGCGCGTACGCCAAAGGGCGAGTGCCCAAGGCCCCGGGGGTCTCCGAGAAGGCGGCGTTCGTCGCGCAGTGTGCGAAAGACCTGAGCGCTGAGGTCGGCAAGCAAGAGGCTCTGACTTTGAATCAGGCGTGTACCTGTTTCGGCGATCGCGTCGGGTATAGATCGAGCCTGCTCAAGGCGATGCTCAAGCAGCGCAGCTCGAGCAAAGAGCTCGGCCGCTGCCTCTTTCTCGCTAAAGACGGCCTTTGATTCTTTAGAAACATTCATCGAGTCGCGCCTTTTCTGCTGTTGACGGGACCCGTCCCGCGACACAGATTTATATTGAATCTCCACCACCATTCGCCCGGAGGACGATATGCCGTTTCAGACGAAATCCACGCGCCGTGTGGCTATCTTAGGCGGGTTGCGCACCCCGTTTGCGCGCTCCGCTGGCGTCTACAAGAACCTCTCGAATCTCGATCTGCTGACGCTCAACTTACAGGCGCTCACGCGCCAGTTCGGATTGCATGGGAAGCGTTTGGGCGATGTCGCGCTCGGTGCGGTCATCAATCACCCGCGCGACTGGAACCTCGCGCGAGAAGCCGTGCTTCACAGCGGCCTTTCTCCAGAGACGCCCGCGGTCGGCCTGCAGCGCGCGTGTGGAACCAGCCTCGAAGCGGCCATCCTGATCGGCAGCAAAATCGCGCTCGGACAGATCGACAGCGGAATCGCCGGCGGCTGCGACTCCATGAGCGACGTTCCGGTGTTTTATCAGCGGCGGTTCGCGCAGCGGCTCCTCGATTTGAGCCGCGCGCGCACGTGGCAAGACAAGCTCAAGCTCCTCAAGGGGTTTTCGGTCGACGAGCTCAAGCCCGCGTACCCGGCCGTAACGGAGGCGACGACGAACCTGAGCATGGGCGAGAGCTGCGAGCTCATGGCCAAGCACTGGAAGATCCCGCGCGACGACCAGGACCAGCTGGCGCTCGAGAGCCATCAGAAGGGCGTGGCCGCTTACAAGCGGGGCTTTTACAACGATTTGATTTGTGAGGTGAACGGCCTCAGCCGTGACAATAACCTGCGCGAGGACACGAGCCTTGAAAAGCTCGCGAAGCTCAAGCCGTCGTTCGATAAGAGCCCGTCGGGCACATTGACCGCCGGCAACAGCAGCCCGCTGACCGACGGATCTTCGGCCGTTCTTCTCGGCACCGAGGAGTGGGCGCGGGCGAACGGGCAAAAGCCGCTCGCGTACCTGGTCGACAGTGAAGTCGCCGCGATCAATCTTCATGAGGAGGGGCTCCTCATGGCGCCCGCTTACGCGGTTTCACGGATGCTCGAGCGCAACAATCTGTCGCTGCAAGACTTCGATTATTACGAAATCCACGAAGCGTTCGCGGCTCAAGTTTTGTGCACGCTCAAAGCCTGGGAATCGCCCGAGTTCTGCAAAAAACGTCTCGGCCGCGACAAGCCGCTGGGCTCGATCGATCGCTCGAAGATGAACGTGAACGGCGGGAGCGTCGCGCTCGGCCACCCGTTCGGAGCGACGGGCGGCCGCATTCTCGCGACACTTGCGAAGCAGCTGCATGAGAAGGGCTCGGGCCGCGGGCTGATCTCGATTTGCACGGGTGGCGGCATGGGCGTCACCGCGATCATCGAGGCCTAAACGATCGGCCTGTGGGAGAAACTCCCACGAGCCGTATTTGATCGTTTAGGTCACGACGAGCCCGGCTTACTTTTTGGGTTTAGCGGGAGCCGGCGATCGTTGCGGTTTGGGTAGCGGGGCGGCTGGGGCGTGTGCGCAGGCGGGCGTTTCGGGTTGATTGGCCAATGATGGTTGACGCGCCCAA
>DASUEL010000666.1:0-15176 GCA_036275095.1 Bdellovibrionales bacterium | reverse complement strand
CTCGAAACGATGGGCATCACGAGCGTGAAGATCTTCACGGAGGGGCGGCTGCTCGTGGACGTCGAGACGAGCAAGCATCCGCGTGGCGAGATTCACTGGAAGTATCATGTCGCGCCCGCCGTGCTGACGTATTCCGGCGGTGCGTATCGAGTCATGGTAATTGATCCCTCACTCTTCGACCGGCCGGTGCCGGCGCAGGAGTGGGTGAATATTCAGACGGCCGATCCGGATGATCCCCCCGAGGTTTCGTATTGGCCGCGCTTCACGTATCACAACGAATCGAGCTTCGAGGAACGCTGGCTTCCCAGTGAGCTACGCGGCGCCGACGATCATCTACGGAAATTTTTGATGATCGCAGACGATCCGGTGGCGATTGAAAATTTCCGCGAGTTCTCGCGCACGTGGCATAAGGGCCAGCCCTGGGCTCTGGACCCCGGAATCTTCGAGACTCTCTTTATTCGCAAATAACCGTACGCCATGTTTTTCGGAGCCTATTCGATTTGGCGCCGCTCATTTCGGCGGGCTGGGCGAAGGTCTGGGTTTTGACGGCACGGCATTTTTTTTCGTTTTGCAGGCTCGACCAATGGCCATAATGAAGCATGTTGATCGCGATAACAGGGCCCGATGGAACGGGCAAAACGACAGCGGCGAAGGCGCTCGTCGTGCGCCTGAATGAAAGCGGAGCCCGGGCGCACTTTTGTTCGGTTTGGGACGCCCGGACGCATTCGGAATTTTTCAAAGATCAAGCTGCCGTACAAACGTATCTCGCGACAGTCACGCCGCACGCGCGGCTGCTGTTTCTCGCCCACGCGATGTCGGTCAGCCTCGAGCTCGCGAAAGCGTCGGGCGCCGAAATCATCGTGACCGATTCTTATATTTATAAATATCTCGCGTCTGAAATCGCCTATGGGATTACGATTCCGCAGGCCGAGGCGATTGGCCGCACGTTCGAGCCGCCCGACCAAGTTTTCTTTCTGAGCGCTCCCGCGGACGTCGCCGCCGAACGCAAAGGCGGCGCTCTTTCGCCCTATGAGACGGGGTTGCAGAGCGGAGGCGCGAGTGAGGAGCGCTTCAAGAAACTACAGCAGAAAACCCGGGCCGCCTGGATCATCGTGCGCACGATGTTCGGCCCGTGGACCGACATCGACTCGGCTCAAACGCCCGAGCGCGTCGTCGCCGAGCTGCTCACGCAGTTGCGCCGCCGCGAGTGGCTCGAGCGGTTTCCGGCAGTTACGATATGAACCGGTTGGCCGTCGTCGTGAACCCTTGGGCCCGCGGTGGGCGCGGGCTTTCGGATTGGCTGGGGGAGGCGCGGCCCGCGCTCGAGGCCCGGCTCGCGCTTCTTGGAGGAACGACGTGGCTGGAGTGCTACGTTCCCCATGAAAAATCGGAAGCCAAGAGCGCACGGGCGGAGCTCGCGTACTGGATTCAATCACGCATTCAAGACGGGGAGCGAAGGTTTCTGGCCGCCGGCGGAGACGGCACGGTCAATCTCGTGCTGAACCTGATCTTCGAGTCCGCTCGAAGGCTCGGTATCCCGACCTCGGAGTTCACGCTGGGCGCGCTCGGTCTCGGCTCCTCGAATGATTTTCACAAGAGTCTTTCAGCTCCGGCGCCGAAGCTGGCCGGGCGATTTTGCGCGCGTCTTGATTTTGCCGGTGCCGCCGCCAGCGACGTCGGTGAATTCGAAAACGCGCAAGGCGGTCACACCCGTTTCGCGATCAACCTCAGTGTGGGTCTCACGGCCGCGGCAAACGACCGCTTCAACAACCCCGGCCCGTTGCTCGCGTTTCTCAAAAAAACCTCCACCGAAGCGGCCATCGCCGGCGCCGCCGTGCACACGGCGCTCAATTACCGGAACGTACCTATGAAGGTGACGTGGAACGGGCGGAGCGTGCAGTGTGACGTCGTGAATATGTCGTTGATCAAGAAGAATCACTTCGCGGGCTCGTTTTATTATCAAGAAGCGCCGGCGCCCGATGACGGTCGCCTCGGACTTTACATTTTCAGCGGTCTCTCGAAACTTCAAACGCTTGCGCAGATGGCGAATCTGACGCGCGGGCGCTTCAAAGGACAAGTGCAAGATTTCACGAGTGAGGTCGCGCTCGAGAGCCGCGCGCCGTTCTTGGTTGAAGCCGATGGTGAGGTGCACGAGCTCACGCGCACGCGCGTGATCGTTCGGCAAAAGGGGATTCGCCTGTGCCGTTGAAACCCGACCGGCTGCCGGAGATGGCCGAGCTCGCGGCTTGGCTTGGGCGGTATAAGCGGCCCCCGCGCCAGCTCAACACACTGAATTCCGCGGATTGCGAACTCATTCGTCTCTCGAAAAAAGAAACGCTCGCGATCACAGTCGACACTCTGTCGGATGAAATGGATGTCGGCCTTTACGCCGAGCCCGAAACCGCGGGCTGGATGACTGCGGTCGTGTCGCTCTCGGATCTCAGCGCCGTCGGCGCCGATCCACTGGGGCTTTTGGTTTCGAACACGTGGGGCGAGGGCGTTTCGCTCGATTACAAAAAGGCTTATGCGCGCGGACTGCACGCGTCGCTGAGAAAAAATCGAGCGGCCTTGCTCGGCGGCGACTCGGGTAGCGGCCGCGCCTCGGTCCACAGCGCCGTCGGGGTCGGGCTCGTCAAAGGAAAGGTCATTCAGCGCGTGCCGATAAAGCCGGGCGCCATCCTGGCGCACGCCGGGCGCGTGGGGCTTGGGCCCGCGCTGGGCTTCAAGCTACTGCTTCAGAAACGGGAGGCCGCGCTTCGCGAGAGCGACTTCCGGCCCGTGCCGCGCTTGCGCGAAGGGCGCGCGCTCAAAGAGCTCGCCACCGCGCTGATGGACACGAGCGACGGCTTCATGACGACGGTTTACAATCTCGCTGTACTCAACGGCGTGGGCTTCGAGCTCGATTGGAACGAGAAGCTGATCGATCCGAAGGCCGCGGCGTTTTGCCGCGAGGCGGGGCTGCCGCTTTCCTCACTCTTGTTCGGCGAGCACGGCGACTACCAGCTGCTCGCGGCGATTCCGCCCAGGCTTTGGTCCAGGGCCAAAGCGCGCGTGCCCTCGCTGATTCCGGTGGGGCGCGCGGTGCCGGCCAAGCGGGGATTCTCGATGAGCGCCGGCACTGGACCAAGGTTCAGTTTGCCATTGACCGAAGTCCAGAGCCTTCCCCGAAAAGCATTAGTTGATATCCTCAAGGCATTCGAGACCGTCGTCGAATTCTTGCGAAAAACGGGAGCGCCTTAGCTTGGATCTTGAGAGCCGAATCACAGACATCGCCAACTCCGAGAATTTCTCGCTGGCGGATTTTTTCGGGCTCGAAGGCGCCAACCTGCAAGATCGCGTTCGCGACTTCTCGGAATACATGGACTTTCACACCAAAAAGGGCCGCCTGCTCTATGGGCGCGAGATTGTGGGCGCGCCGGGCCGCTCGGTGCGGGTGCGGGACCCGCGCACGGGCGACGTGCGCGACATGCTCATGTTCGGCTCCAACGATTACCTTGGACTGACGACCGATCCGCGGGTCGTGCGGGGCGTGATCGAGGCCGTTCAGGCGAACGGCGTCGGCATGGGTGGCCCGCCGCTATTGAATGGCACGAGCCTCATGCATCGCGAGCTCGAAGAGGAGCTCTCGGCGCTGAAGCAAAAAGACGACACGCTCATTTTCGCGAGCGGTTTTCAAGCGAACCTCGGCTGGCTGACGGCACTCTTGCGGTCGGGTGACGTGCTCATTTACGACGAGCTGAACCACGCCTCGCTGTACGACGGCATCAAGCTTTTGCGTTCGGGCGTTCGTTTTAAAGCGGTGCGCTTTCGCCACAACGACGTCGCGCATCTCGAGACGATCCTGCAGCAGCATCAGGATTCGATAGGAACGAAAAACCAGATTTTCGTCGCCGTTGAAGGCGTGTACTCGATGGACGGCGATCTCGCGCCGCTCGATCAGATCGCGCAGCTCAAAGACCGCTACGATTTCAATCTATTCGTCGACGATGCTCACGGCACCGGCGTGATGGGCGCGCGCGGCGCGGGCACGGCCGAGCACTTCGGCGTTGAGCGCGCGGTCGACCTCTCGCTTGGAACGTTCAGCAAGACCTTCGGCGTCACAGGCGGGTTTATCTCGGCGCAAAGAGACGTCGTCAAATACATGCGCTTTTTCGCGCGCAGCTACATGTTCTCGGCGCACATTCCGCAGGCGACGGCCGCCGCCGTGCGCGCCGGGCTGCGGGTGATGGCGGAAGAGCCCGAGCGTTTGCGGCGCTTGCACGTGAACGCGGCGCGGGTGCGCGCCGGTCTCAATGCGCTCGGCTTCAACGTGAATTCTCCGTCGGCAATTTTGCCTGTGCCGATTCCGGAGCGTATCGATATCCGTAACGTCAGCGGCCGGCTCGATCAGATGGGAATTTTCGCGAACTCGATCGAGTACCCCGCGGTTCACCGCTCCCAACAACGCATTCGCCTTAGCATCATGGCCACGCATACAGACGCAGATCTCGACCGGTTGCTAGAGGCGTTCTCGCAGCTCACGCGCGAGTTCGACCTCGTTTAGCCGCGCATGACCAGCCGGGCCCCGAGGAAACTGCAATCCTATGTGATGCCCGCCGCCGGTAGTTACGGTGTCGGCGTCTCTCTGAGCGTGCGTGAGACTCCCGACCGAATCGTCTGCAAATTAAGTTGGGGAACCTACCTCGTCCTCGCGGTGGGGCTCGGCGCGATGATTCCGGTGCTCACTGGCGTGCTGTACGCGAACCGCTCCGAAATGCCCTCGATAATTTATTACGGCGGCATGATGCTGCTGGCGGGCGGGTCCGTCGGCTGGCTGCGTTTCGTCATCTTCAACTCGTGGTTTGAAGTCGCCCGCGGCGCGCAGTCCATCACCGTTTTTAGAAGCGTTCCGAAGCGCGTTCAGCGCCGCATTTCGCGCGATCAGATGTCGGCGCTCGAACTGCGTGAGGATGTGTATTATTCGGATTCAGTGCCGCACCAAAACTATCTGCTCTATTTGAAATTGAGCGACGGCGAGGAGTTTTGTCTCGCGATCTCCGACGACAAAGACACGGTCCATCGTTTGTTCGAGCGAATGAAGCAAGCGCTCAGTCTTTGATTTGGGCGTTCCGCCCCGAATCAGAAATCCAGCTCGGTACGGCGCTGCCGGATCGGGGCGAAAGGCGACTGCTCCTGGCCCGGCTCGTGTACTGTCATGCGGCTACCGATGCCCACGGCGAATGCGACCGCGGCTTTCAGCGCGCTTTGCAGTGCCATGAGCGTCGAAACCTCTTCATGGATTTCGCGGGTGCCCTTCGCGGCGATGCGCACGGCGAGCTGCTCCTGCGTAACCGACAGCAAAATCGCCTGATCCGGAAAATCGCAGCGATAGATGTGCTTGAGGGCGCCGAGAAGCTTCGTGTTTTCGAGCGCGAAGAGCTGTTCGAGACGCGCCGGAAGCTGTTCGGGCTGGCAGTCCGCGGGACTCAGCCAGCGCGACATCACGTCACGTGCCCACTGCTTTACGAATAGGTGTGTCGAAGGCACCGTGCTCCAATCGAAAGTTCCCTTGAGAAGCTTGCGGTAAAACGGCGCGTATGCGAGGCTGTCGACGAGTGGATGGCGTTCGGTGATGACGAGCTCCGCGCCCGTGCCGCGGGCAAGTGACGCAACCGACTCCGAGTAGAGCGGCATCGCGAGAAAAAGCGACATCGCCTTGAGAGTCGGATCGCGCCTGGAGTCGGCGAGCACGCCCAGCTCTTCGAGCGCGCGGCTCAGCTCGGGACGGGCGACACCTTCGGTCTCGTGGTACTGCGGAACGCGCAAGGTGACGACCCGTGATTCGCTCAGCTTTTCTCCGAGCTCTTTGAGCATCGTCGTTTTGCCGGAGCCGTCGACTCCGAGAATCGAAAGAGTGCGCAACATAATCAGCCCTTTCGAGCGAACTCGTGGGTACGGGCCGAGGCGAAGGCCGCGGCACGAACCATGATCGCGGGATCAAACCCGATTCGCTCCAGATTTTTTCTCAGTTTTTTATTGTGAAGAGCCCAGGGGCCCGCGTGAACGTCGAAGCGAAGCACGAGCGTAATCAGGCGCGCAAGCCAGCGGTCGAATTGCGTGACGGAGCCCTTGCGAGTCGCCTTGCTGATTCTTTTGAGGCCCGCCAAGTGGCGCCACTCGTCGCGTTCGGTTTCATCGATGATCTCGGCGAGCTCATATAATCGGTCGTTTTGCGCGAGCCGTTTCAGCTCTTTGTAAATCTCGATCGAGAAGCTCTCGTAAAACTGCAGGATGAGCAGGATGGCCTGCGGGCGCCTTCGGCCCACGGCCGACATCAGCGGCAGAAAACGATCGTAGACGATCTTGTCGGTGAGGGTCCGTTTGGTTTTGCGAAACTGAAACACGCGCTCGTTATAAGACGTGAAGATGCGATAGTGGCGGACCTCATCGGCGGCCTGGCGCTCAATGAGTTCTTTGAGCTCGGGGTCGGCTCCGAAATTTTCGACGAGCGGCTCCACCACGAGTTGCTCCGCCGATTCGCTCGTCGCGATCGACGACAAAAGGCCCGCCCAGCCGAGCCGCTTTTCTGGGCTCAGGTTTCGCCCTTCGGCATTCCGTTCCGGGCTGCGCTGGACCTTGGTCCGGGTCTGGGGCTCGTGCGTCGTTTCCATCGGTTAACCTCAAGAGCAGCCTACCGAGAATGGGGCGCGCGGGCACCTCGACCTTGGGCCAGAATTCATGGACCAAAGTTTTGAACCTTCCTTGGCGGAACGCCTTGAATAAAATCGAAGAACCACGGTGTTTTCGAGGTTTTGAATGCAGTCCACGGAACGGATCGCCCTACTATTAAGCCTGGCTCAGCCGACCTCGGCCGAGACGACCGAGCTGCGCGTTCTCGCTCGCGATCTTTCAACCAAAGGCGAGTGGCCCCGTTTGCTCGAGCTCTTGAAGCTCAATTGCATCGAGGCGAAGGCGCTCGCGGCACTGAAGGCCCACGAGATCGCGGTACCCGAGCCGATCGAGCAAGCCCTGCGGTCGGCCCGCGAAAAAATTGAGGCGCAGAACGGCTCGCGCATCGAGACTGGGTTGCCCGTGCTGCGCGCGCTCGTCGCGCGCGGCTGTGATGTCGTGATTCTAAAAGGCAATTACCTGGCCGGCGAGGTATACGCCGACCCGTATTACAAGAAGATGAACGACATCGACATTCTCGTGCGGAAGCGCGACCTGGATGCCGTTCACGATATTTTTCAGGGCGCGGGTCTTTTGAGCGCGGCGGCGCTTTCAAACGAATCGCCGCGGGCTCAGGAGAAATACTCCCACCACTGGCCGCCGTTTTTCACGCCCGATCTCAAATGCGTTTTCGGCACACATTGGGGCCTGGCGAGTCCGCTTTCGGGCGTGTCCATCGACTACGATAAAATCTGGAGCCGGGTGATTCCGTTCGAGTTTCACGGGCTGCCGGCGTTTACGCTGGAGCCGACCGATCTTCTCCATCATTTGTGCTTTCATTTGCCGCCCTACAAGACCGGCTTGCGCGAGCTCGGCGACATTTACAATTTCATTCGCACGCGCCGGGCGGAAATCGATTGGGGCCGCCTCGTACGCGAAGCGATCGAGTGGAAGACGGTCGACCGGCTCTACTACACGCTTTCGCTGGTTCAGGCGCTCGACCCGAGTCGTGAGGCACGCGCGGTGCTCCTGAAGCTCGAGCCGCTCGCGGCTCCGTTCACGCGGCGGGAGACGGCCGTTCGCGTGGCCACGCCCGAGCGCATTCTGGTTTCTCGCTCGACCCAAATATCGAAAATCGAAAAAGCTTACGCGCTGTTTTCGCTGGCGCGCAGGCCACAAGAGAAAGCCTACTTTCTCTACAAAATGTGGAGAAACTTCCTGGCCCCGAAGCCCGCGGAAGTCCGAAAGATGAACAACCTGCCTGAAAACGCGGGCGCGCTCGCGCTACTGAAGGCGTACGGGCGGAACCCGGCTCTGATTTCGCGCGTATTCGCGCAAGACATGGGCTGGAACGTCTTCGTGCTCATCACGCTCCGGCATCACGTCGATCTCATGAGGTCCGTTGGCGAGTCGGCCGTGTCGTGGCTGCGGCTGGCGCCGCCGCCCGCGCTCGAGGATGTCTTTCGCGCGATGGGAATTCGTGACGATGCGATCGAAAACATGGAGGCGGTGCTCGAATGAAAACGGCATGGACACGCGAAGAGTCGAAAGAGCGTTTTCCGTATCCCGTCACTCCGCTGGGCTGGTCGATCTTGCAGGACGCGCTTCGCGTGAATTTGCGCTCGATCGCGCGCGAGCTTGGAGTTCGCGAGCTCGAGCCGCAAGAAGTCTCGCGGCTGGTCAATCACTACGTCTATGCGCGCAAACCTTTTTTCGGAAGCCTGCTGGATTTGCGGCCGCGCCCGTGGCGGCTCGCTTGGCTCGGGGCCCAGGTGGTGGTCTTGTATTCCTGGCTGCTTGCGAGCTTTCCGTTTCGCCGGCAGGCGACTTTGATCGAGCGCATTCCACTCGTGGGAATTCCGCTCCAATGGCTCCTCGACTACGGTCAGAAGCGCCTTTCACTCGAGCGCGCGCCCCTCGGCTCGAGCTTTCATGCGTTCGCCCGTCTGGTGGTGAAATTCATTCTCGTTCCTCGCGCCTATAAGGCGATCCGCCTGTGGAACCGCCAGGCCGTGCCGGCGATCCGCGAAATGGCGAGCTCGAATGAAGAGGCGCGGGATCGCGTGATCGACGAGCATAACTTTTTCGCATTCAAGAACCTTCTCACCGAGCGCGGCAACCGGTTCTTGGAGTGCGACTTTCTCGTTCATTTCACGAAGGGCGCGCTCTTCGGCTATCTCGCGGCCGTATTGAAAAATGCCGGCATTGAATCGCCGGCCGACCTGACCATCGGCCTCAAAGACAATGTCGCCCTCGAAATGTACAAACGGGTGAAGCAATCCGGGTCTTTCGGTTCCGCATACGCGCACCTCACTGACAACTGGGATTTATATCATCCGACTTTGGGGGAAAAGCGGGAGGAGCTCGAGCGGCTTCTTGCGCGTTATGAGCGCGCCGACCTTCAGCTCTTCGAGAGCGAGCAGAGCGCGCGTCGCCGGCAAATTCGCGAGCGTGTCACAGCGGCGCTGAACGGCTCCGGCTACCCATTGTGGTTCATGGCCGAGCTGATCGAGCTTTTCGAGAAGCTCGTGGCGATCGACGAGCAACAGCGCTTTTACAGCTCGCTCCAGTATCCGGCGGCGAAAATGATGTTCAATCAGCTGTCGGTCCGGTGGGTCGCGCGGGGCATGCTGAAGCAAAACGACGATATTTATTTTCTCACGCTCGAAGACATTGAGAGCGTGTTCAGCGGCGGCCTGCATAAATCCGAGCTCGCGAAGCTGGTGGAAAGCCGCCGCGCGACCTTCGAGGCCGCCTGGACGAGCGCGCCGCCGATGGAGCTCGGCCCCGATCTGCTTCCGCTCGAAGCTCCGCGCGCGCCGGTTCCTGCGCCGGCGGTGGCAGCCGGCTTTTCAGGCGTGGCGGCGAGCCCGGGCGCGTTCACGGGCAGGGCCCGCCGCATTCGCAACTTCGACGATTTGATGGAGCTCAAGCGCGGCGAAGTCGCGATTCTGCTCACGCCGAACCCGGTTTACGGCCCGTTCCTCGATCAGGCCGGCGCCATCGTTTGCGAAACGGGCGGGCTTCTCAGCCACGGCGCCGTCGTGGCGCGTGAGCTTTCGATTCCGGCCGTTGTCGGAGCCGAGGGCATTTTTGAAGGCGTAGCTGACGGCGCGCCGCTGAAAGTCGACGGCAGCGCCGGCACGGTTCATTTTGTTTAGGGAGTCGTATGCTGAAGGGTGAGTTGATCAAATTGCTTGAATCGATCCGGCTCGATAAGACTTATCACCGGGCCGAGGGCGATCACCTTTGGTTCAATGAGGGCGGGCGCGAACACCGCGTGCTCGACATGGTGGGCGGCTTCGGAACGACGCTGCTCGGCCATAACCACCCTGCTTTGAAAAGCGTCATCAATGATTTTCTCGCGCGCAACGCCGGCATCAATACGCAAGGCTCGGTGAAGGCCGTTTCGCGCGAGCTCGCGCTGAAGCTCTCGGAGCTTGCGGGCAAGCCGGGCGAGTACCGCTGTATTCTCACGAACTCGGGCGCCGAAACTGTTGAGGCCGCCATCAAACACGCCGAGCTTTACCGTACGTCGAAACTTGGCGAGCTGCGTGCGGCGGCCAATGAGGTCTGGGCCCGCTTGACGAATGAGCGGACGACCGAAGTCTGCGCGCTGACGGCTGAGGCCGCGCGGCTGCTCGGCTTCGGCGATGAAGGCGGCGAGCCCGCCGTCGCGATCGCGGACGCGCGCGCGCGCCTCGAAGAGAGAAACAAGATCCCGTTCCTGGCGGGGCCCGTGTTTTTGGCGCTCAAAGGCGGCTTTCACGGAAAAACGTCGGGCGCGCTCAAGCTCACTTACAACAGCGAATACAAAAGAGGCCTCGATCACCTCGGCCCCCTGACCGTGTTCATCGATCCGTCGCGTGAGGGCGACCTGCAAGGCGCCTGGGAAAGCCAGCGCCTCACGTATCTGATGCCGGTCATCGCCAACGGAAAACTTCACGTCGAAGAGCGATCGCTTTATCGCTGGGCCGCGATCATCACCGAGCCCATTCAAGGCGAGGGCGGCATTCGCCCCGTGAGCCCTCAGCTCCTGCGGGCGATGCGCGAGCTCGCGACCCGTTTCGACGTTCCGTTCATCGTCGATGAAATTCAAAGCGGCCTCGGCCGCACCGGAAGCTTTCTGGCCTGCCAGCACGACGGTATCGAGCCCGACTACATTCTGCTTTCGAAGAGCTTGGGCGGCGGCATCATGAAAATCGGCGCGCTGCTCATCCATTCTAAAGTGTACATTCCGGAGTTCTCACTGATTCAAACGTCGACGTTCGCTGAAGACGAACTTTCGAGCTCGGTCGCGCTGAAAACCCTGGAGCTTTTATTCGCGAATGGCTCCGAGGCGATGCGAAAAGTCGACCTGTCCTCGCAGCGTTTGTTGAGCGGCCTCCGCGAGCTTCAGGCCCGCTTTCCCCGGGTGATTCGTGACGTGCGCGGGCGCGGCCTCATGATCGGCATCGAGCTTGCCGACTGGCACTTGGCCGATGCCGACATGTTTCGCGCGATCTCCGACAGCCGGCAGGTCGCCGCCGTTCTCGCGGGCCACCTCCTGAACGAAGAGCGCGTCCGCGTGCTGCCGACGTTGAGCGACCCATTCACGATTCGCCTTGAGCCCAGTCTCGGAATCACGTCTGAAGACATCGAGTGGTTCCTCGCGGCGTTCGGCCGCGTTTGCGAAATTATCCAGACGCAAGACGAAGCGCGGCTTTTGAAGTTCATGTTTGAGAAAGAGCACGAGAATCTTTCGACGAAACCCAAGCGGCGCGCTCGGCCGTCACCCTTCGAGGAGCCCGAACCCGGTGCTCCGCGCGTGGCGTTTCTCGCGCACTTCGCGAAATACGGGATGATCCGCGAGCAAGTGCCGGCGTTCGCGCATTTCACCGACGACGAGTGCAAGCGCTTCTTTCACCGCTTCGCCAAAGGCAAACCGGGCCCTTGGCATCTGGGCTCGAAAAACATCAAGCTTCGGTCAGGTAAGACCGTTCACTTCAACTGTATTGGGCTGTTGCATACGAGCGAGCAATTCATGGAGTCCTACCATGGGGGGTCGCGCGGCGAGCTGGTGCGGCTGATCGACGAAGGCCTCGACCTTGCGGTCGGTCTCGGCTGCAGTGTCGTCGGCCTGGGCATGTTCACGTCGGTGGTCACGCGCAACGGTCTCGATCTCACGCGCGACGACATTTGCATCACGTCGGGCAATTCGCTCACGGTCGCGCTCGGGGTCGACGCCGTCATCGAGCAAATCAAGAGCCGCGCGCATCGCGGCCTCACCTTGGCCGCGATCGGCGCCGCGGGCAACATCTGCCGCACGTACGTGCGGGAGCTCTCGCCGCATTTCACCAACGTCATTCTCGTCGGAAGCGGGCGGCCCGGCAGTGAGCGCAGGCTCGGGCAGATCGGAGCCGAGCTCAAGCTTCGTGCTCCGGCTGCGGCCGCGTCGCGCCGGAGCTCGTCGCTCGAGGCCGCGCTTTTCGTGGAGCGCTCGTTCGAGCCCGCGGCTAAGCCGGCCTCCGGCGTTCGCGTCACGTCAGATATGAATTTGCTACGCGACGCCGACGTCGTCATTTCAGCGACGAACGACCCGGGTTATTTGATCTTTCCGCGGCATCTCAAAGAAGGCGCGCTCGTTTGTGACATAAGTTTTCCGCCGAACGTGAGCCCCGAGGTGCGCGAGAAGAGGCCCGACGTTTCCGTCATTCACGGCGGCGTCGCCGAAACGCCCTATCGGGACGATCTCGAGCTGGCGTTCTTTCCGATTCAAGGCGACCGCGTGTACGCGTGCATGGCCGAGACGGCGCTTTTGGGGGCGGCCGGCCGCAAGAGCCACTTTTCGTACGGGGATCTCGAGCCCGAAAAAATCAAGTATATCCGCTCGCTCTTTTACGAAGAGGGCTTCAGGCTCGTGGCGGATAAAGGCTGGCACAATGATAAAAACCGCTGATCAGGCCGACCGTTCGACAATCGGGAACAAGGCCGCGTCGCTGGCCGAGCTGGCTGACCTTGGCTTTCGCGTGCCGCGCACGTGGGTGATTCCATCCGAGGCCTACGCGGCCTATGCGCGCGGCGAAGATCCGCTCGCCACCTTTGACCTGGGCTCATGGCTGCGCGAATCGGGTGTCGCTCGCTTCGCCGTGCGCTCGTCGTGCAACGTCGAAGACTCGAAAGACGCGTCGTTCGCCGGGCTCTTTGAAAGCTATCTCGATTTGCGCGACGAAACCGCCGTTCGGGCCGCGATCTACAAATGTTGGGAGTCTTGCCGAACCGAGCGCGTGCGGCGTTACGCCGAGACGAAGAAAATTGCGCTCGATTCGGTGGCCATGTCGGTCATAGTGCAAGAATACGTCGAAGCTGACTTCGCCGGCGTCGCATTCACGGTCAACCCGATGACGGGGAGCGACCGCGAGATGCTCGTCGAAATGTGCGAGGGCTGCGGGGACAAACTCGTGGCCGGCCAAGTGAACCCGGCCCGATATCGTCTGTCATGGAGCGAAAGCGGAAAAGTGCTCGAGCGGAGTTCGCCTCTTGCCATCGTGCGCCCGCAGGATCTCCTGCAGCTTCAGCAGAATTTGCGTTCAATTCAGGCGGCGAAGGGCCGGCCGCAAGACATAGAGTTCGCGTTCAGCGGCGGGCGCATGTACGTTCTACAGTCGCGTGACATCACGCGAATCCAGATCGGCGAGGAGCTGGGCGAGTGGACGACCGCCGACTTGCGCGACGGCGGCGTCTCGGCGGGCGTGGTGACGCCGCTCATGTGGTCGTTCTACCGGATGTGCATTCAAGAGTCGATGAGCGAGTATTTCGCTGGCCTGAAACTCCATGACCCCGCACGCGACGTTCGGTTCGCCGACGTATTTTACGCGCGCCCATATTGGAATCTCGGCTACGTGAAGTCGATCATGACACGGGTACCAGGCTTCAAAGAGCGAAACTTCGATGAAGATATTTCTGTGCAGCCCGCCTACGAGGGCGACGGCGTCGTCACGCCGGTCACCCTCAAAGGCATTATCGGCGTGATTCCGACCGTCATCGCGCTCAAACGCAGTTTCGGCCGCCAGCTCGCGGTCAACGCGAAAGTTCTCGCGCATTCCCGCGAGATCGAGCCGTTCTACCGGCAAATCGACGTCGCCGCGCTGAGTGACGCGGCCTTGGCGAAAACCTTCGAGCATCTCTGCAGGGTCGACTATCCGCTCGTCGAGAAGAACTATTTCAAGACGATCTACAACACTTCGAACGCGAAACTCGAGCTCAAGGTCGATCTCGAGCGGATCGCCAAACGTGACCCCGATGTGCGCTACAACGAGCTGATGTCGGGCCTCGATAGCTTGCACGTCATTCAGCCGATCTACAGACTATGGGAGCTCTGCGATTACTTGAACGGATCGATGCCCGCCGGCGCCGCGCCCGTTCCTGCCGAAGAAGAGCCCTCGGCCCGCAGGCACGATCTTGCGTCGCTGATTGAGGCCTATGAAAATCCAGGCCGCGCCGCTGAACCGGCATGGGCGTTCATATCGGCACTTCGCGCGCTCGACCCGCATTTCGCGGAAAAGCTCCACGCGTTCATCGACGAGTTTTATTTTCACTCCGAAGTCGAGCTCGACATCACCGTTCCGCGCTGGGGTGAAAACCCCGACTTCGTTCTTCGCTCGCTTCAAACATTGTTGAAAGGCTCCGCGCCCGCGCGAAGGCCTGAGACGGTCGAAGCGAAAAAGCGGGCGATACTCGGTGCCGCGATGTTACGCGCCGAAAGCGCGCTGGGCCGAAGCTGGCTCGGGCCGCTGCACCGGCGTTCGTTTCACAAGAATCTGAGCCGGCTCCGGCATTACGCCTGGATGCGCGAAGAGATGCGTGATCGCTCCACCCGTATGTATTCTTATCTCCGCCGACTGGCACTCGAGTGCGGCCGGCGCCTGCAAGCACGCGGCGCGCTCGAGCGAATCGACGACGTATTTTATCTCGAGTTCGATGAAATTCTGAGTGCGTTACGTGGCGCGTGGAGCGCCGAGCGCGCGCGAGAGGCGGCGGCGGCCGCGAAACTGTATGCCGACTCGTACCGGCAATACAAAAATCCGAATGAGATCGGCGCGCGCTGGAGCCATGTGCCCCGGCCGGCCGTTTCGAACGCGCTTCAGCCAAAAAGCGCGAAAACCTGGCGCGGAATCGCGTGCAGCAGCGGTGTCGTGCGCGGCCGCGCGCGTGTCGTGCGCAGCCTCAAGGACGCCGGCAAACTGCAGAGCGGAGACATCCTGATTGCCCCGTTCACCGACCCGGGCTGGACGCCGCTGTTTTCGGTCGTCGCGGGCGTCGTCACCGAAACGGGCGGGCTGCTCTCACACGCGGCGCTGATCTCGCGCGAATACGCGATGCCGGCCGTTCTCAACGTGCCGGGGCTCACTGAAATTCTCGAAGACGGGCAAGAGATCATCGTTGACGGCCGCGACGGGCTCGTCCATTTGGTCGAGCCGGGCGCGCGGGCCGGCGTTTAGACGAGTAGAGGATCAGGTTGAAGCACGGGCGCCTGGGGCGCAGTCATC
>DASUEL010000665.1:0-2786 GCA_036275095.1 Bdellovibrionales bacterium | reverse complement strand
ATACTGGAATCACCGTCGAGGCCGACCCGAAAATCGGTCCGCAAGTCTCGGGCTCAATCGCGAAGTGGAACGGCAGCCAGCTCGTGAGCACGGGCATGACGGAATCGGGCGGCAATATCGGTATCGGCACCGCCGCGCCGGCGACGAAACTGGATGTGGCCGGTACGACGCGCACGAGCGAGCTCAGTATCAGCGCTCGAGCGAACTGCGAAAAGCTTTACACCGACGCTTCCGGCAACGTGCTTTGCGGAACCGATGCGTCTGGCCTCTCGAGCGAAAGCGATCCCAAAGTCGGAGCCAATGCGGCGAACTACGTTTCGAAGTGGAACGGCACGCAGCTCGTATCGAGCGCGATCGTTGAAAGCGGAGGTAGGGTGGGTATCGGCACGTCGACGCCCGCTTATTCATTGCACGTATCCGGCAACGCGAAGCTCGGTGTGACCGAGATCGGCAATTCCGCCGCGAGCTGGTTGCGGTTTGACTACGGTGGTGGCGGTGCCAATAACAAGTCGATCATCTATGCGACTCCCGGCAACTATCTGTCACTCGGCTCGAACGGCAACTATGATGAGCTCAATGTGGTGGGCGGCAACGTCGGTATCGGGACGACCACGCCGACGGCAAAGCTCGATGTAAACGGAAACGTCAACGTCAACAGCAATCGCATTACGAATGTCGCGGCACCCACGGCAGGCAGCGATGCGGCCAATAAATCATACGTCGATACGGCGATTGCCACGTCCAGCGGCACGGCGGCCGGAAATTTCGTCGCGAAAACCGGCGACACCATGACGGGCGCGCTCAATCTGAGTGACAATGCCGTCAACACGGCGCTAACGGCGAAAAACATTCAGCAGCAGAATGCGCGGGCTTCTGGCTACGCCGCCATCGCGGCCCGAAACCCCGGCGTGTCCTTCTCGGTCTTGATGGTCCGTTGGGACCGCACGAATACTCTCGAAACGAACTGCCAAAGCCAGATCAATGCCGGCTGGCACGCGCAAGCCGCCATCAAAGGCAATTACTTCAATCAGGCCTTTGACGGAACCGACTTTAATAACTACAGCACGGTTCTCACGAGTCAGGCCGATTTCGACACCCACAAGGCCACGGGCACGCAGTGGTGGATCGCGTGCAGTACGCTGCCGGCTTATAGCCAGAGCCTCTCGTCCAGCCAATGGATCAGCGTCGCCTCAGGCATCAACTACTCAGGCAACGTGGGCATCGGAACCGCGACCCCGACATCAAACCTTCAGATCGGCGAGCTGGTCGGCGGCAACAATACGGACTATAGCATGCGTGTCTTGCGACATGGAACGGCCGCGACTCCGGGCACCTGGACGAGCGGAGCGCCGATGCTTTCAGTGCAAGACTGGTCGGGCGACGGCCCGGCCGCACTGGATAACCGCGCTCTGTTCGAAGTCGCGGCGGGCAAGATCGCATCCAGCGATCCGAATGCCTCGAACGCACTGATCATGAATGTTCGCAATGACGACATGGCGAGCATTCTGACCGTCAACGGCAAAGGCAATGTTGGCGTCGGCACTTTGACGCCGACGACGCGCCTGCATGTCGCGGGCTCAGGGACCCAGCCTTCGACGTTCACGGGCAACACACCGGGCACTTTCCGCGTGTGGGGCGGGGCGTACACCGCCGACGGCTTCACGAACTTGGACATCAGCAATGCCAGCACCGGCGGGGTCATCGGCCGGATCGGCGTCAGAAACAATGGCGGCGGAAGCTACTTGTATCTAGGCACCTCCAACAACTACGGCGTCGGCATCACCAACCAAGCTTTGGTGATCGACCCTAATGCAAACGTCGGCATTGGTACCACGAGTCCCGCAACCAAGCTCGATGTCGCGGGAACCATCAATGCGACCGGCTTCACGATCAACGGTCAGCCGCTCTCGGGCGGCTCCACGGCTTGGGGCTCGATCACCGGCAAGCCCGCCATTCTGGGTCAGCTCGGCGGAACCGTCGGCAGCTACGGCACGATGAGCGTGTCGGGCTCCGCCAACGGTTATTCGGGTTTGACCTTCACGGATGTGAGCGGAAAAGGCCGCACGCTGATGGTTCACAATACCGCCGACATCCAAGGTTTTTACAATGAGGCCAACGCCGGCTGGTCTTGGTACTTTCAAAATGGCTCACTCACGTACGGCTCGGTTCCGATCGCGAGAATTCCAGATATCGGAAACGCGAGCGTGAACTACTCGACCTACGGGCGCTATGTCTACGATCGCGGCGCCTACAGCGGCGCGGCCGCGTGGCGCGAGCCCGCCGACATGTATGTTTATTACTCTTATCTCGGACGGCTCGTTTACAACAATGGCGCGTACTCGGGCTCGGGCTGGGTTGAGCCTTCCGATCTCGGCGTGCGTTACGCCAGTACCGCGGGAAGCGCCGCCACGCTCAATCAGGGCGCCTTCTACGTTCAGCCGGGCGGCTCAAGCTACGTGCGGGAGCTTCAAGTCGCGGGGCGCTTTACGCTTGGTAACGGTGAGATCTACTCGGCCGGCCGAGCCAATTATTTTCTGGCGCTTCAGGGCGACCGCAACTTGGTGCTCTACGATAACGGCGCACCGGTTTGGTCGTCCGGTACTGGAGTCTCCGACATTCGCTTGAAGGAAAACGTGACGCCGCTCGAAGACGTGCTCGAAGACATTGCCAAACTCAACATCATTCGTTTCACTTACAAGGTCGAGGTTGATGAAAAGCAAAGCCCGCAGATCGGCGTCATCGCGCAGGAGATCAATGCGCGCTTTCCGGAGCTCGTCTACCACGAC
>DASUEL010000664.1:0-4841 GCA_036275095.1 Bdellovibrionales bacterium | reverse complement strand
ACAGAGAGCAAAGCTGACCTCTTGAGTGACTTGGAGAACAAATCCGCGCGCGAAGCCGAACAAATTTTGATCGCGCGATCGGAGACACCCGCGACTCTGCGGCCCGACCGAGCCCGCGTGATTTCAGCCGAGCACACCGAGTATAGATTCACCGGGCCGGCTTCGTTGCAGGCCAAGATCAATCGCGTGAAGGGCCTGCTTGCGCACGCGCATCCAAATCTTTCTTTGGGTGAGCTTTTCGAAAAACTTTGTGACGTTGCCATCGAGAAGTACGATCGCGGCACGAAGCTCAGAGAGCACCATATTGATCCTGGCAGCGTGGCGCCGGACAAATCCGCGACGTCCCAGAAAAGCCGCGTCACGACCGGTGATGAGCACCAGCCACTTGGTCAGAAGAATGTTTGGAATTCAAACTTGGCTCCAGAGTCTTCACCGGCTCATAGATCTCCGCCGGCTCATAGATCTCCGCCGGGCCATAGATCTCCGCCAGCTCATAGATCTCCGCCGGCGCGCTCGAATCCGAGACGCAAACGGATTCCAGCGGCAACCGTTCGTGAAGTCTGGAGGAGAGCTGACAGCTGTTGCCAAAACTGCGGCTCAACTCATGCGCTCGAAGTTGACCATGTTGTACCGGTGGCACGCGGTGGTGCTGATGATGTCGAGAACCTGCGCCTTTTTTGTCGCTCGTGCAATCAATGGGCGGCTCTCGAAGCCTATGGCCGACGACACATGAGTGCCTACCTATAAGGGCCTATATATGAGGGCCTACATATGAGTGCCTACATTTGAATGGCTAGCTGGGGCGGCTGAAGCTTACCGATCGTACTTTTTTGGATCGAGCGTCGCCGGGAACGCACGGCCCTGCCACTTCGTCGTCTTGTAGCCTGCGACAATCACCTTTTCGCCCGTGAGCTCGACGTCGATGAGTGCATTGTGGCCGTCTTTTATCGCGAAAAACGCGAGACGCATCAGCGTTTCGGCACGATCGGAGCAGTCACGCACCTCATAAGCCGTCTTCGGCCGCTTCACGAGACGCGTCTTTTTGCCCTCGTCAGCGTAAAATACCATGACGCCTCGGGCTTTTTCGACCATGCGGTTGTAGTCTTCGAGCGGCCCCGCCACGCTCGATTCGAAACAATTCGTGCAATAAGCCCCGCGCTTAAGCTCCGCTGGTACATCAGGCCAGAACGCGAAGGTCTCCTCGCCCGCAAAACGCGCGCATGACTTGCAGACCGGCTCTTCACAGAGCCCGCATTTATACGTCGCCTTGGGTTTTCGGCATGTGATGCATAGGGATGAAGCGTCCACGAACGCGAAAATACCCGAGCAAACACCGTTTGATAAGCGTATAATGTCGCACTTCGATGAATGATGAATTTTTTAAAACCATTCAGGAGCTTTGCAGCCGCGAGCTGTGGTCACGCGCGGTCGAGCTGACCCGCTCGGCCGACCTCATTCATGACAAAAATACACCCGACGAGATCGTCGTTCGCATCGTGAGCCGCACCCGCCCCGTCTCCCCCAGAGTGATTCTTTGGCCTGGCGACGAAGACTGGAAATGCGACTGCAAAGACGAAGACGACCCCTGCGTCCACGTCGCGGCCGCCGCGATCGCAAGCCGCCATGGCAAAGTGAAAGCCGCGACCGAAGAGACCAAAAGCGCCGCGGGCCAGGTTCAATACCACTTCTCAGACAATCAAGGCGTGCTCACGTTTGAGCGCAGGCTCGTATGGAGCGGCTCCGAGACCCCGCTTCTGGGAACCCTAATGAATTACGTGAGCGGCGTCACCTCCGGCCGCATCAGCGGCAAACCGGTTTCGGCTACCAAAGAAGATTTCCACATCGACACGATTCTCGGCGACAAACGGGCGGGAACGCTCGAGCAACGCACGCTCGCGAACTTACTGCCCGCGCTGGCCGAACTGCCCGCGGTCTTTCTCGACGGCAAGCCCGTCAAAGCGTCGCCCACTCCCGTGGATATCTTCGTGGAGATTGTGGATGAAAACGGCGGCTTCCGCGTTCGCAAATCCGAAGAGACCGGCTTCGAGAAAATTTTCGGAAACGGCGCCGCCCTCAAAAACGGCGAGCTGAGGCCGGTACCGCTTCTAGCCCTCGAGCCCGAGCTTGCGCAGCTCCTCAAGGGCGAAGGCACGTGGTTCACGCAGTTCGACCGCTTTCGCCTCATCGAAACCCTCATTCCCACGCTCAAGCGGCGGCTCAAGGTCGTCACGCGCACCAGCCGCCTGCCCGAGCTCATCAACGCCGAGCCCGAAATCATCATCAAAATTGAAAAGCACGGGCCCGACCTCATGGTCGTGACACCCTTGCTCGTCTACGGTGACCCTCCGATTGCGTACGTGCAAAACGACAAGCTCGAGCCGGTCGAGGAGTCTAAGCTCCCGATACGCAAGAAAGAAGCCGAGCAAAAGCTCGCACGCCGTCTCGCGCAGGAGCTTTACATGAAGCCCGGCAATCCCGTGCGCTTTTTCGGAGCGGAGAGCCTGGCTTTCAACCAAAAACTTCAAAAGTGGAAGGTCGCGGGGACCGCGCAAAAAGACTTCGTTGTACAAGGCAAGCTCGAAGCCAAGGCTCAGGTCGACGGCGATAAGATCGACGTGAGCTTCGTCGTTCCAGGCGGCCCTTCAGGCGGCAAAGACGGAAAAGTCTCTTCTCTGAAGGTGCTAGAAAACTGGAACGCCGGCGTTCGCCACATTCACGTCGAGGGCTTCGGCTGGTGGGAGCTCCCCGATGACTGGCTCGCGCGCTTCGGCGAGCGCCTCAATCAGCTGCTTTCGGTTCAAAAAGAGGCCGTGCTTCCACAAATTAAAAACATCGAGCAGCTCAGTTTTTTGGAGGAGATCGACGCCGAAATCCCGCCCGATCTCAAGAGCCTGAAAGCTCTCATCGACGGCGACCCGGCGCTGAAGCCCGCACCGCTCCCGAAAGATTTGCAGATTGAGCTGCGCTCTTATCAGCGCGAGGGCGTGAACTGGCTTTACCGTCTTACGCGTAATGGTTTGGGTGCCCTGCTCGCCGACGACATGGGTCTCGGAAAGACGCTGCAAAGCCTTTGCGTGATCGAAGGCAAGACCTTGATCGTCTGCCCGACGAGCGTGCTGCAAAGCTGGAGCGAGCAGATTCGCGCGTACAGGCCCTCGCTCGACGTCACCGTCTACCACGGGCCGAAGCGCAGCCTTGACTCGATCGAGCGGCGCCCCCACACGAAAACCTCGGTCATGCTCACGAGCTACGGCATCTTTCGCGCCGAAATCGAGACGCTCAGAAAAATGCACTGGCAGACGATCGTGGTCGACGAAGCCCAGCATTTCAAAAACCAAGACAGCCAGCTCTCGCGCGCCCTTTATCAAATTACGGCGCCGATTCGCATCACGTTGAGCGGCACGCCCATCGAAAACTCGATCGATGACATTTGGGCTCAGTTTCGCTTTCTCAATCCCGGCCTGCTTCCCCCATATTCGCGCTTCCGCGAGGAGTTCACCGATTTGGTCGAGCTCGGTGAAACGCCCGCCGCGCTTCGCCTCAGAAAGAAAATCCGTCCGTTCATTCTCCGGCGAATGAAACAAGACGTGGCGAAGGAGCTTCCACCCAAAACCGAAATGACGCTAACGTTTGAGCTCAACGAACCCGAGCGCGAGCTCTACGAAGCTCTTCGTATCTCGGCGCAAAAGGAAGTGGCCGAAACGATCAACGAGGGCGGAAGCCTCTTCTCGGCGCTCGAGTTGCTTTTGCGGCTGCGCCAGGCGTGCTGCCATCAATCGCTCGTGCCGGGCCAGCGCGCCGATGGCTCGACGAAGACCGAAGTGCTGCTTGAACGGCTCGAGGAGTCGATCGCGAACGGACATAAGTCGCTCGTATTCTCGCAATGGACATCGTACCTCGATCTCATCGAGCCCGAGCTCGAGAAGCGAAGAATAAATTACGTGCGCCTCGACGGCTCCACGCGCGATCGCGAGTCGGTCGTCAAAGCCTTTCAGCGGGAAAACGGCCCTCCCGTGTTCTTGATTTCTCTCAAGGCCGGCGGCGTGGGTTTGACGCTCACGCAGGCCGATCACGTTTTCATTCTCGACCCATGGTGGAACCCGGCCGTCGAGCAGCAAGCGGCCGACCGCGCCCATCGCATCGGGCAGACGAAATCCGTCTTCGTGTATCGCCTGGTCGCCAAAGACACCGTCGAAGAGCGGGTTTTGCGCCTCCAGGAAAGAAAGAAACACCAGATGCAATTGATGCTAGAAGGCACCGAAACGACGACTTGGAGCAAGGCCGACTTGCTCGAAATTCTCTCTTGAGCTAGCTTGCGGGCCCAATCTCCGGAGGTTTCATGAAAACGCTAGCTTTCGCGCTTCTCGCCTTTTTGCCCGTGGCCGCGGCCGCCGAAGGTCTCTCGCTCGAGCAATGCGCCGGAGCCATCCGAGCGCGCTTTCGCGACGGCGTTTACCAAGGCTACACGGACCAGTCCCTCGACCCGAAATCGCGAGTTTGCCGCGTTCGCATCGAGACGACGAAAGGCCGCATCGCCGTGAAGTTTCTCACCCTCAGCGCCAACGGTACCGTGACCACCGAACGCACGATGCTCACCCAGGGCGGCCAGAACTTTCAATGTACGGGCCGTAAAGACACACCGATCATCGTGACCCGAAAGAGTAACGGCCGCGAAGGTTACGTTCGCGCGCTCCAGGTGTTCGACGAAACGATCAACATCATTTCAAATGAATATTGGAAGAATCAGGACAAGCTCATTCCACTGACGAGCCAGTGCCGCATTCAAATGCGCATTGGTGATTGATCTTCAGGGTGCGGCGGCTCCGCCGCACTTCGCTCCG
>DASUEL010000663.1:0-2297 GCA_036275095.1 Bdellovibrionales bacterium | reverse complement strand
GCGCATGTACTCGATCGGCGATGAGATTCACGTCCAAGTCGCGCGGGTGGACGTCGAAGCCGGCCAGATAGATTTCGTTCTGGGCGGCGAGAGCCTGAAGGCCGCGGGCGGCCGCGAGAGCGTTGGACGCCGGGACGGCGGAGGCCGCGGTCACGAGCGCGGCTCAAGATTCGAACGCGGGCCGGGCCGCTCCGAGAAAACGGGGCTGGGCCGGGAGACGCGCTGGGCGAAGAACAACGACGAGGCCTCCGAGAGTTCGGAAGAGTCCTCAGGAGAAAAACGACGTGCGCATTTTCAGCACCGGAAAACAAATCGGAAGGACGCTAAAAAGCGCCGCGCGACTGAGAACCATCGTCGGGGTTCTCGTAAAAAACGGCTTTCAGCCCGTCGTCGAAAGGGTTAGGCTCGGCCGTTACATCATCCGAAAAATGTCGTCGGAGATCGACACCGAACGCTACACGGTGCCCGAGCGGCTCCGCATGAGCTTCGAAGAGCTTGGCCCCACGTGGGTCAAGTTCGGCCAGCTCCTGGCCAGCCGCCCCGACTTGATTCCGGGCGACTTCATTCGCGAGTTCAAAAAACTTCACGATCAGGTCCCGGGCATACCGTTCGCGCAGATTAAGCGCGTGCTCGAGCAGCACTTCAAGCGCGACCTCAATGAGATCTTCCAAAGCATCGACGAAAACCCGCTCGCCGCCGCCAGCATCGCGCAGGTTCACAAGGCCGTGCTGAGAAACGGCGACGAAGTCGTTCTGAAGATCCAGCGCCCCGGCATCATGCAAATCATCGAGGAAGACGTCAGCGTGATGCTGATGCTCGCGGGCCTTATCGAAAAATACGTACCCGAGCTGCGCGCGGTGAATCCCGTCGCGATGGCCGAAGAGTTTTTTAAAGCGCTCGAGCTCGAGACGAATTTCGTCGTTGAGGCCAACAATATCCTGCGCTTTCAAAAGAATTTCGCCGACGACCCGACCATCATCATCCCAAGAGTCTACACCGAGTTCAGCGGCACGCGCGTTCTCGTGATGGAAGCGCTGAAAGGCACGCCGCTCAGCAAGGCGCACATTTTGCGCAAAGAGGGCAAAGACCTGGAGGGGCTCGCCAAGGCCGGGCTCATGGCCTTTTTCAGAATGGTGTTTCAGCACGGGTTCTTTCACGGCGACCTGCACGCCGGAAACATCTTTCTGATGCCCGAAGATAAGATCGGAATGATCGACTTCGGCGTCGTCGGCCGTCTCACCCGGCGCACGCAAGACGTGATCGCGGGCATGTTCGTCGCGCTCGCCAACGAAGATTACGAGCAGCTCGCCTACGAGTACGTCGAGATCGCGCCGCACAGCGAGTTCGTCGACATCGACGAGTTCGCGCGCGATCTACGCGAGCTCATCGCGCCCTACTTCGGCCTCACGTTCAAAGACGTGAACGTCGGAAAGCTACTCATGCGCTCGTCGAACGTCGCCGCCAAGCACGGCCTGCAGCTCCCCTCCGAGCTCATGCTGCTCTTCAAGGCGATCGTGACCGTCGAGGGCATGGGCCGGCTGCTCGTCGACGACTTCGACGCGCTTTCGCACTCTCTCGAGTTCGCCCGCGAGATCGTCAAAGCCAAGTACGACCCCGCGCACATCGCGAAGGATCTCGCTTACGTGGCGCGCGACACGACGTCGCTTTTGTATGCGCTCCCGCGCCAGCTGAAGCTCCTCATGCGACGCATGGGTAGCGCCGATCACGCTTGGAAGCTGCAGATCGCCGAGCTCGACGAGGTCAAGCGCTCGATCGAAACCTCGTCGAACATCATCTTTTTGGGAATCGTCATCGGCAGCCTCGTCGTCGGCGCCTATATCGGGCTGTTCTTGCCCAATCCCGCCATGTTCGCGGGCATTCCTGTCTACAGCGGAATGGGCTTCGGCCTCGCCATCTTTTTGGGCATGATGGGCTTCTACAATTACTTCCGAAAGTAAGCCTGTTTGGCGGCTGGCTCCGTCCAAAAAGTCGACATCGACTGCCGCTCGAGGTAACGCCGTCAGAATAGGGCTGTTCCCGCCTCTACATTTGATTTGAGTGGCAATTTCCCGGCACGACGCTTGCTCCTTCACCGGTTCATCAATTGAGCTTGGAGGTTTCCATGCGTTTGCGTTTATCTTTAATGGCGTTTGCGGTTCTCGTTTCCCAATTCTCGCACGCCTATGACTCGTCCCGCCTGCTCATGACCTGCACCCCGGTGGATGCCGCTCGCGGCGTTCCGCCCGCGCTGAAGGTCGAAGCGTCCGTGGCGGCCAAAGGTGAAAACCTCATTAGCT
>DASUEL010000662.1:0-3404 GCA_036275095.1 Bdellovibrionales bacterium | reverse complement strand
GTGGTGACGTCGAAATCGCGCAAGAGCCAGAGGCTCGCGAGAAACTCGGCGCAAGCAACCGCAAGAGCCGCACCCTTCGCCGCGGGCCTCGGCAACATCGTCACCAGGAGCGCTCCGGCAACGGGCAAGAAAATCAGCAATGACAAAATCATCTAGAACTCCGTTACAAAAGAAGCAGAATCGCGACGAGGCCGATCACCATGTAAAGCGCATACTGCTGAACGTTGCCGCTTTGATAGCCCTTGAGCCCGCGGCCGCCTTCAAGGATCAAATCCGAGATTAAGTACGTCGCCTTATCGATCACCAGAACGTCGAACTTCGACCACAGGAAGCGGCTGAACGCGACGATCGGGCGAATGATAAAAGCGAAGTAAGCCTCGTCAACCCAGTATTTGTTGTAGAACACTTTGTGTACGAGACGCAGCTTCGAATAAACATCGTCGAGAACGTTCGGCTTCAATACATAAAGATAATAAGCCAGCCACGCCGAGCAACCGGCCAAGCCTACCGATACGCCCATGAAGATCCATTCGAGCATGGGATCGGCTTCAGTCTGATTCGGCACGGCCGTGAGGCGCGGGCTCAGCCAATCTTGAAAAACGTTCGGAATGTCGACATGGAAGGTGTGCGTGATGACATGGGGAATTCCAATCCAGCCGCCGGTAACGGACAGCACCGCCAAGATTATGAGCGGAACAGTCATGGTGGGCGGAGCCTCATGCGGATGTGTTTTGGAGGGAACGCGGCTCTTGCCCCAGAACGTCAGCGCCATGAGACGAGTCATGTAAAACGCGGTAAGGCCAGCGCCTACGACACCCATGATCCAGAAAATAATGTGCCCGCGCGGACTATGATACGCCTGCCATAAGATTTCGTCTTTGCTGAAGAAACCCGAGAATGGCGGCAAACCCAAAATCGCGAGCCAGCCGAACACGAACGTCCAATGCGTAATCGGAATGTACTTCTTGAGCCCGCCCATATAACGCATGTCCTGCTCTTCATGCATGGCATGAATGACCGAGCCAGCGCCCAAGAACATAAGGGCCTTGAAGAACGCATGAGTCATGAGATGGAACATCCCTGGGCCGAAGGCGCCGACGCCCACGCCCAAAAACATATAGCCGAGCTGCGAGACCGTCGAGTAAGCGAGAACTTTCTTGATATCCCATTGCGTGAGGCCGATCGTCGCCGCCATCAACGCTGTCACGGCTCCCACGGTCGCGACGATGGTCATCGTGATTGGTGCTGCGACATAGAGGGCATTCAAACGAACGATCATGTAAACGCCGGCGGTCACCATCGTTGCGGCGTGGATGAGCGCGGAGACTGGTGTCGGGCCTGCCATGGCGTCGGGCAGCCAGACATAGAGCGGAATTTGGGCCGACTTACCCATTGCGCCGACAAACAAGAACAGGCACGCGATGGTCACGATTCCCCAGCCAGTTTCTGGCGTCAGCTGAGCCGCGGCCGCGTTCAGAGCTCCAAAATTCACGGTTCCAAAGTGCGCGAAAAGAAAAAAGATGCCGAGCAAAAGGCCGGCGTCACCAATACGGTTGACGACAAACGCTTTCATTCCGGCGGCGGCCTTCTCTTCGTCCTTAAACCAGTAGCCAATCAAAAGATACGAGCAGAGGCCCACGCCCTCCCAGCCAACGAACATGACGAGCAGATTGTCGCCGAGAACGAGCAGCAGCATGTTGACCAAAAACAAATTGAGATACGCGAAATATTTCGAGGGGCGCTCGTCGTGGCTCATATAGCCGACGCTGAAGAGGTGAATGAGACTTCCGACGCCCGTAATGATCAAGATCATGACCGAAGAGATTTGGTCGACCGTGAACGCGGCGGGAACGCTCAGCCCCGCGACACCGAACCATTCAAAGAAAGTGACCGTGATGTTACGTGCCTCTGCGGGCATCCGAACCAGATCGAAGTACAGCAGAAGCGAGCATACGAAAGACGTCGCCGCGGCGCCGGTCGCGAGCGCGCCTGCCAGATACGGGTTTTTCTGGCGATACATGAACCCATTGATCAAGAAGCCGATGAACGGCGCCAGCAAACACGTCGCGATCAAAAAACTATGGGACATTGTTAACCCTTCAGCTGCTCAAATTGACGGATGTTGATTTCTTTGAATCTCTTCAAAATCGCGACTGCCAGGGCAAGGCCGACGCCGGCCTCCGCGGCAGCGATCGTCATCACGAAAAACACGATGATCTTGCCATCCATATTGTTCATTTGATGGCTAAACGCCACGAAGCTCAAATTAACTGCGTTGAGCATGAGCTCGATCGACATCAGAATCACGATGGCGTTTCTGCGGATCAAAACGCCGATCATACCCAGGCTGAATAAGATAGCCGACAGAAGCAGGTAATGGTTCAGGCCCACATCAAACATGGGTGCCTCCACGTGAGCGCGCGAGCGTGACGGCGCCGACGATCACGATCAAGAGCAAGACGCTGATGATTTCAAACGCGAAGACGTGTTTGGTAAAGAGAACTTCGGCCAGCGCTTTGGTCGACGTTGCGAGCGCGGCAGCTTTGTCGCCAGCCTCAGGAGCGCCAGTTTTAGAAATCTCGAAGGCTCCCGCGATCAGGCCGAGCGCGAGCGCGCCAGCTCCGATTTTCAAAAAGAATCCCCATGGGCCGCCGGAAAACGCTTCGGTTTCTCGCCGAAGATCGAACAGCATGACAACCATCACAAAAAGAACCATGACCGCGCCCGCATATACGATGAGCTGAACTCCCGCTACGAAGTACGCGCCGAGCGCGAAGAATAGACCTGCGAGGGCCACCATCGTGCCGGCAAGGCACAGTGCCGAGTAGATCGGATTGGGAAGCAGAATCACGCCGAGCGCGGCCAAAACCGCAACCGATGAGAGAATGTAAAAAACGATGTTATACGACTCACCCATTTCCGATCACCTCGCTCAAATTACGAGCCACGTAGAGCACGACCGCCGTGAGGATGATATTCGCCAAGCCCCATGGCACCATGGTTTTCCAGCCGAGATCCATAAGATGATCGTAGCGGAACCGGGGAAGCGTCCAGCGGACCCAAATGAAAATCCACAAGAATAATCCCAGCTTTACGAGGAAGCTCAGAAGAAATATGCCGGAGGTCGCGAGGCTCGCGTGCGTCGAGTGCCCGAGCTGTTCAAAGAAGAACTTGTACACGACTTCGGGCGTCCACCCCGGAACGGGCAGGCCATATCCGCCGAAAAAGAAAATCGCAAGCAGCGAGCTCGATACCATCATGTGGCCGTACTCGCCCATGAAGAAGAGAAGCATTTTGAAGCCGCCGTACTCGGTGTGAAAGCCCGCGACCAGTTCGCCCTCGCTCTCGGGCAAGTCGAACGGCAGACGGTTGCTTTCGGCGAAAGCCGAAACGAAAAAGAGCAA
>DASUEL010000661.1:0-2545 GCA_036275095.1 Bdellovibrionales bacterium | reverse complement strand
CTCGAACGTGGCCTCCGAGTTCGGAACCGATCAGAATATAAGGCGCGGCACCTTCTCGACGCTGACGACGAAGATCGGCTACGGCTACTCGTGGATATTCGGGCAGAAGAAATGGTTTCTGAGCGGCGTGCTCATGATCGGCGGCGGCTGGCAAAGCTCGAAGTACGCCGATGCCAATCGCGAGTACACGACGAGCCATCCCGCCGGGAAGGTCGATTTCGTTTCGTCGTTCGGCTACAACGGCGACGATTTTTTCTGGGGGCTTTCGGCGCTGGCCGATGCGACGTCGTACCAGACCGACCATCTCACGATTACGACCAATCTGTACGTGCTGAGCCTGTTTGCCGGCACCCGCTTCTAGCGAATCTTGCTCGAAAACACTTTTCCGTCTTCGCGGCCGATATAGACCGAGTCGGGAGAAACGCTCGTGATCGCCTCGATCTGGCCGAGCACGTCGGAGTTGAGCTGCTTCAGCGCGCGCGCCTTTGGGTCTTTCCAGTTCAAGAGCTCGTAAAGCCCGAAATAGGTGAGGAGGATCAGCCGCCCGTCGCTCGTCAGCGTGGCATCGGAAATGGGCGGTACGACCGGCGTTTCTCCGAGAGCTTTTGCGATTTGAGAGTCTTCGGCTTCGTCCCGCAGGTCGACGGAATGAACACGGCTGCGCTTGTAATAATCTTTGCCGATGAGGTAGAGCGTGTCGCCCTCGACGACACCGGCTTCGATGTCGTGGGCGCCGCTCTCGAAACGCACGCCGATCTCGCGTTCTGCAGCGACGGAGCCGTCTTTGATTTTTTCGGGGTCGACGCGGTACAGGCGGGTCTTTTTGCGCGCGCCGAGATTGTCGCCGACGTCGAGTATCCAGACGCGGGCCTTCGAGTCGACGACGATGGCTTCCCAGTCGTGATTTTTCGCGTTTTCGACTCTGACCTTTTCGGTTTTGAATGTTTTCAGATCCGTGCGGCCGATGAACTCGCCGGTGCCGCTGTCGCCGTGAGACCACAAGATGTTTCTCTTTTTATCGTGAGCGAGCCCGGAGAGCTCTTGAATAGCGCCGGTCATCGACCAGACGGCAGGCGGCTCGGGAAAATCAGGATACTGCTTCAGAGAAATTGCCAGCACCGGAATCGTCGACTTGAAAAAGGCTTTCTCGGTTTTCTGCGAGCGTTTTGTCTCGAGATTGAGATGATGAAACGCGACGATGAGGCCCGTGACCGAAGGCGGCTTCGTCTCGACACAATGGCGCTTGTGGGCCTCGCTCAGACGCGTATTCTTGGTTTCAGCCGCGACGCGGCTCGCATTCGCACAGACATCGGCTGCGATCTTCGAGAGCCGGGCCGAGTCTTCTTTTTTGAGATGCGGGTACGCGAAATCCTGCGCGGGCGCCGCCTGCAACATCGCCGAGACGAGTAAAACGGTAAACTTCATGTTTACGCCTTCCTTCAGGTTACACGGATCATAGCGCAGGATGGACGCGAAGGCGAGGGGCCGTGATTTGACAAAGTTTGCGGAGCTTGATCTGCTGAGTGACGAGGAGCAACGGAATGTTCTTTATAGCCAAGCGGATCTTAGCGGCCTCAGCGGCCGCGCTTCTGGTGTCGTCATGCGCGAAAAATGAGGAGCCTGTGCAGGTCATGTGGCAAAGCCCCGTGCCTCCCGCCGACGTTCCTTCGAAGACGCCTTTGGCTGAGGGCTACGACTACAGCAAGATTTTCGTGCGTGTGTTTCCGATTCTCAAGACGCCGAAGGGCGAGCCGTACCCCGTGTCGCAAATACGCGACATTGTCGACCTGCAAAACGAGCAGGGCGTCACGCTCTGGGCCGAAGGCATGCAGATCGCGCCGGCCGCTAAAGACGTGCAGCTGAACTTCAAAGACGGAAAATTCTATCTGAAAAACGTACTTCAGGGGGACCAGCCGGCCGTCGAGCTCGCCGCGCGCGAAGTGACCGTCAAAGGCGGCCCGCCCGCGACTCGCGTGACCTACAACAAGGGGCTCGGCGCGGCCGAGTCCTCGCGTCTTTACCGGGGCGAGTTCATCGTCACTCCGACCGATTTCGTCTACGATGAAAACGGGCAGTCCAAAAAGGGCGCATTTTGGTCGCTCATCAATGTCGTAGGCATCGAAGACTACCTGATTTCGGTCGTGCCTTCGGAGGTTCCGGTGAGCTGGCACGCGAACGCGCTCGACGCGCAGGCCGTTGCCGCGCGTACGTACGCCGTTAAGGAACTGATCGAAGCGCGCAAGAAGAAACAAAACTGGGACGTCGATCCGACGACGCAGTATCAGAGCTACCGTGGCCTGACGATCGAGAAAGAGCCGACGACCGCCGCCGTCGGGCGCACTCGCGGGGTCGTAATGACCTACAAAGGCGACATTTTCCTCTCATTCTTCTCGGCGAATTCGGGCGGAATCACCTGCGATGCCAGCGACTGCCTCGAGCGGCCCGACGCCGGATACGCCGTCTCGAAAACCGACGCCATCGAAATGGGAACGCAAAACGTGACCGGCGGTACCTGGAAAGCCTGCACGAGCCTGCCGCTCATCAA
>DASUEL010000660.1:0-2980 GCA_036275095.1 Bdellovibrionales bacterium | reverse complement strand
AGCTCGACGTTGCAAGCTACAATCTTACGGTCAACGACGTCTTCACGATGTCGGCGACGTCTTATTTCCACCTGCAAGGCGGCGAGACGCTGTCGTTCGGGAGCCGCTCAGTTCATAACAGCAGCGTGGTTCGGTACTACGGCACGGGTACCTACAACTCACTGGCCTTCGGCACCAGCTACCCGAATGTCGAGTTCGCTAGTACCGGCACCTTCCGCCAAGCCGCCGCGATCACGGTCAACGGCTCGTTTACCTTTGGAGGCGGCGCCACCTTCGAAAGCCAAGGGCACAATTTGACTATAGATGGGCCCGAGTTCCACAACGCTGGCGGCACGTACGTGCCCGGCACGAACACCGTGATCATGGGCACGAACGCGACCCAAGAAATCAAAGGCACGAACACGTTCTACAACTTGACCAAAACCGCGGCCGGTACGCTGCGCTTTCAAGCGGGTGCCACCCAAACCGTAACCAACGCCCTGACGCTGACGGGCTCAGCCGGCAACATCATCAATTTGCGAAGCAGCACCGACGGCAGCCAATGGAGCATCGACCCGCAAGGCTCGCGAACGATCGCCTACCTCAACGTGCGAGATTCCAACAACACAAACGCGGCATCGATCGCCGCGTACGGCACGAACTCGACCGACTCGGGCAACAACTTGGGCTGGAACTTCGTTGGCAACAGCGCGCCCGTCGCCGTTGCCGACACGTACACCGTGAACCAAGACAGCGCCGCGACAAATTTCACGGTTCGCTCGAACGACACAGACAGCAACGGCGATACACTCACCATCACGACCGTCAGCAATCCGCCGGGCGGCACCGCCACGATCGTCGGCGGCGCGACCATCGACTACACACCTGATGCCGGCTTCAACGGCGTCGACACGTTCACTTACGACATCTCCGACGGAAACGGCGGCACGGCTCAAGGCACGGTGACCGTCAAAGTCATGAACCCGTTCACTTGGACGGGTGCAGCCCCCGCCGGCGCCACTCAAACCTATTGGACCAACAATGCGAACTGGCACGGTGGAGCGGCGCCGAACAGCTCTCAAACGGCCATTTTCGACGGAACCTGCTCGGCGAACTGCTCGCCCACGATCGACACGGCGATTTCAGTCGGTGGTATCCGAATGAACGCCGGCTATGGCGGAACGATCACCACGAGCAACAACGTAGAAACTTACACGACTGGACTGTACATCGCGGCCGGCACGTTCAACGCCGCTTCGGTGGGGGGCTGGGTGACGGCCCCGGCCTTCACGCAATCGGGCGGCACATTCACCGCTCCCGCGGGAACGCTCTCACTGAACGCGACCAACAGCGGATCGCAAGCGTTGTTCACCAAAACGGGCGGCACGTTCAATCACTCGTCAGGCTCCATCCGCTTCTACGGCTCGGAAAACACCGGAACCGCGGTGATCGACATCGACGGCAGCCTCTCACTGAACTCGGTCAGCTTCTACGCAAATAGCAGCGACGGGGACGTCCGCACCTTTGAAATCGGCGCTGGCGACACCCTCGTGTTGAACGGAGATCTGTATTTGACCGAATCCGCCGCCGGAAACGGCAAGATCTTGCTCGAGTTAGGCTCGATCGACCTGCGTGGCTCGCTTTACGCTTACGCGCCGGCTGCCGGCGGTTCGACGATAATCAAAATGACTGGCGCCGGCGCGCGCATCTACACCGTGACTGCCGGCGCGATTCTGCCGAATCTCGAAATCGCAAAGAACGCCGGTGTCGGCGTCACGCCGGGTGGGGGCACCACCGCGGTCATCATCCATGACAGCTTGACGATTACCTCGGGCAACTTCACCGGACCGACCGGCACGCTCACGATTCAAGGCTATGAGGAGTCGACGGCTCCTCTGCAATGGTCGGTGGGCGCGGGCCTGACCATGACGAATACCACGCTCAGCTTCCGCGGCCAGTGTGATTTGACCTCGAACCGCCAAATCGACATCCCGGCTTCGCTCACCGTCGCGGGCCTCGACTTCGGCGGCGGCCACCCCACCAATGCCGCCAGCAATTGCGAGTACACAATGGTTCCGGGCGACAAGTTCGTCGTAACTGGCAATCTCGCGATCGGCCGCAGCGAAGCCAACGGTGGCGTCGTTCTCTTTGATGGCGCGATCGACGTGCAGGGCAACCTCAGCGTCGCGGCGGGCGCGGCTGGCGGCGACACCGCCATCACGATGACCGGCACCAACGCGCAGACCATCACGCAAACGGCGGGCGCGGTGATCCCGGGCGCTGCTTTCACGATCAACAAGACCAGCGGCACCGCCACGCTCGCTTCGGCGCTTTCGCTTTCAGGCACAGGCCAGGACCTCGCCGTGAGTGGCGGCACGTTCGACCAAGCCGGCTACAACCTCACGGTTAATGACACGTACTCGGTCGCGAGCGGCGCGACTTGGCGGCGCACAGGCGGCGAATCGAATTCGTTTGGAACTCGCAGCTTGAACACAGCGAGCACCCTGGTCTTTTACGGAGATCAGACCTATGCGCCGGTTTTGAGCGGCACAGGAACGCTCGGTCATGTCATTTTCGACGGCCCCGGAACCTGGAACACGACGGGCTCGTTTTCCGCGAACGATATCACCATCAATCAAGGAACGTGGAATCCCGGCGCCGTATCCATCAACATCGTTGGCAATTTCAACCATGCCGGCGGCACCTTCACTCACGGAAACAGCACGCTGAGCTTCACAGGCACCAATCAGACTATTTACGGCAATACGACTTTCTACAATCTGACGAAGACGGCGGCGACAGCCCGAACGCTTTCATTTGAGGCAGGTTCGACCCAAACGATCGTCAACACCCTCACTCTGAACGGCGCCGCGGGCCAGCTCTTGAGCTTGCGCTCGACGGCCGATGGCACCCAATGGTCGATCAATCCGCAAGGCACCCGGACGATTTCGTACGTCGACGTGAAGGATTCGAACAACGTCAACGCGACGGCGATCGATGT